>JAKFDG010000106.1:0-13810 GCA_036677285.1 Pseudoxanthomonas sp. | reverse complement strand
GCTGGGGATGCGCAGGTACTTGCTGTAGTCGCGCAGGCTGTCGTGCACCTGCACGGCCAGTTCGCGGGTCGGGGCCAGGATCAGCGCGCGCGGCTTGCGCTGGCCGTTGACCGCCTGCGGCGAGGTGCCCAAGTGCTGCAACAGCGGCAGGCCAAAGGCGGCGGTCTTGCCAGTGCCGGTCTGCGCGCCGGCCATCAGGTCATGGCCGGCCAGGGCCAGCGGAATGGCCTGGGTCTGGATCGGGGTGGGGGTTTCGTAACCCTGTTCCTTCAAGGCGCGCAGCAGGAAGGGCGAAAGCCCGAGGTTTTCAAAAGACATTCGGTGAAGCTCCAGTATTTCGATCGAAAACGGCTACAGGCATCCACGCGAAGTGCGGACGGCCGAGGACCAGAAGTGATCGAGGTATTGCCCGAAGCGTTCCCGATGAACCGCGCTGCGAGGAATGAATGCGACCGGCGCCAAAGCGGCGAGGCCGTATCTGCAAGGCGAATGGCGTCGGAGTGGGGGCGGGCGCATCGGTCGTGTGACCTGAGGCGCCGGCGAACCCGAAGGGAAACGGACGGCCGCTTGCAAACGGGGCGCACTGTAACCGATCCGGCCGACAAAAGCTTGCCCCGCCGGTTAGGGGTTCAGCTCCAGCTGCCGGGAGTACCATCGGCCCATGTCTTGGAAACCCCGGCCCCGATGAGTCCGCGCGTGCTCCGCCGTCCGCCTGCCGTCGATTCACCCGGCGACCTGCGGGCGGGCGCGCCGGCGGCCGACCCCAACGTGCATGGGTGCACCGGCTGCTGGGTCCGGCACCTGGCGGTCTGCACGGCGCTGCCGCCGGAGGTGGCGCGCACGCTCGATGCGCTGGCCGGCGACGTCAGGCTGGAAGCGGGCCAGATGCTCGCTCGCGAAGGCGACGCACGCCGCTACGTATTCACCGTGACCTCGGGCGCGCTGCGCCGCATCCGGATGCTGCCCGATGGGCGCCGCCTGGTGGCCGGGTTCCTGATGCCTGGCGACTTCATCGGTTTCAGCGGCGCCACCCACTACCGGCATTCGATCGAGGCGATCAGCGACAGCGTGCTGTGTTCGTTCTCCCGGCAGGACATGCGCGACCTCTGCGCGCGCCATCCCGGGCTGGAGCACGAGCTGCTGGAACGCGCCTGCGTCGAGCTGGACGCCACCCGCAACAACCTGATGGCGCTGGCGCGGATGACCCCGCTGGAGCGACTGGCGGGTTTCCTGCTGGACATAGCCGCGCGACGCCAGCGCCAGGGGCAGGCCGACACGAACGTGGTCTTGCCGATGACCCGCATCGATATCGCCGATTACCTTGGCCTGACCGTGGAAACGGTGAGCCGCAGCTTCACTCGCCTGCGCCAGGATGGCCTGATCGCGGCCGGCGATCCGCAACATATCGAGTTGCTGGACACGATCGGCTTGCAGGCGTTGGCGGAAGCGCGCGCCTGATCATCTCCTGGCGCCGGGCGTATCCGACGCTACAGGGCATCCGTAGACCGTTCCTCGCGCAGCAATGCTCCTTCGATCAGCCGATAGCGGTCATGCACCACGCCCGCCGGCAGGTCGTCGTGGCTGATCATCAACACGCTGCGCGATCCGCTGGCCGCGGCGAGGTCACGCAGCAGTTCGTTGGCCGTATCCGCATCCAACCCTTCGGTGGGCTCGTCCAGCAGCAGCAACGGCGTTTCGCGCAGCAGGGCGCGGGCCAGGGCGATGCGCCGCGACTGGCCAGCGGACAGGGAGGCGCCGTTCTCGCCGATCCAGGCATCCAGTTGGCTGGGGAGCGCGCGTACGGCCTGCTCCATCCGCACCTGCGTCAGCACGCGCCAGAGGCGCGCGTCGTCGGCGTGCGGCGCGCCCATGCACAGATTGTCGCGAACGCTGCCGGCGAACACCGGCGCCTCCTGCGGTAGCCACGCGATCTGGTCGTGCCACTGGCCCTGGTCCAGCTCGCGCAGGTCGATGCCGCCGTAGCGCACCACGCCGGCCTGCGGATCGCACAGGCGCAGCACCAGCGCCATCAGCGAACTCTTGCCTGCGCCGCTGTCGCCCTGCAGCGCAATGCGCTGTCCGGGCGACAGCGTCAGGCTGAGATGACGCAGCACATCCCTGGCTTCGCCCGGCCAATGAAACCGGATGTCGACGAGTTCCAGCGCCGAGTGCGTGGGAACCGGTCGCGACGGGTTTGCGTCCTCCACCATCGGCGGCTGCGAGGACACGTCCTGCAGCCGTCGCCATGAAGCGCGCGCGGCCTGCCAGGATTGCCAGGCCAGGCCCACGCCGGCTGCCGCTTCGTAGACCGCGACGGTCATGAAGAACAGCCCGCCCGCCGCCGCCGCGGACAGCCTGCCGCTGTGCGCGGCGTCCAGCAGCAGCCCCAGCATCGCCGGCAGCGACAGGGCGACCACGGCCCCATGCAGGACAATACCCAGGGAAAGGCGCCGCTTGCGTTCGCGCTCGCGCCGCGCGACCTCCGCGCTGCGCGCATCGACGTGCCCGATCCAGTGCCGGGTCGCTTCCAACGCGGCCAGGTCGGTGGCGCCTTCGATGCCTTCCAGCACGGCGGTGCGCAGCGCGGCGCGGGCTTGCACACGCCGAGCCTCGACGTGGTTGGCGCGCCACGACGCGAGTGCGGGGATACCGGCTACCACGGCCAGCAATACCAGTGCCAGCAATGCGCCTGCCGCGGGCAACATCCAGGCGGCCACCGTCACCGCGACCAGGGACAGCCCCGACAACGCCAGCAGCGGACCGGCGGCGCGCACCAGCAGGCCGTCCACGTTCTCGATATCGGCGAGCAGGCGCGCCAGAAGGTCGCCGACACGATGGCGCCCAAGGCCCAGCGGCGCCAACGGCAACATGCTGCCGAAGAACGCCACGCGCAGGTCGCGGGCCAGGCGCAGGGTCACGTCATGGCCGAGTAGTTTCTCGCCGTAGCGCGACAGGATGCGCACGAAGGTCAGTGCGCGGATGCCCGCGGACGGACCGAAGAAGTTGAAGCCCATCGCGGTCGCGCCGGCCAGCGCGGCGGCGGTGAGGAAGTGGCCGGCCAGGCCCAGCAGGCCGGTGCCGGCCAGCAACGTGAGCAACAACAGCAACAGGGTCAGGACGATGGCGCGCGCATGCTTGCGGAACACGTTCAACGCGCGCCCCCCGCATCCACGGTCACGCCTTCGGGCAACCACAACACCTTGCCGGCGATGCGCAGGGCGGCATCGCTGTGGGTGGCCAGCACCAGCGTGCGGCCATGCGCGAATTCCGCCAGCGCCTCCAGCAGCGCGGCTTCGGTTCGCGGATCCAGGAAGGCGGTGGGTTCGTCCAGCAGCAGCAGTTGCGGATCGCGCAGGTACACCCGCGCCAGGGCGATGCGCCTCGCCTCGCCACCGGACAGGCCGAAGCCGCGTTCGCCGATCATCGTATCCAGGCCTTGCGGCAGGCGGGACGCAAAGCGCATGACCTGCGCCGCGTCGGCGGCCGCTTCCAGTTCCGCATTGCTGGCTTGCGGGCGCGCCATGCGCAGGTTGTCGGCGATGCTGCCGTGGAAAAGATATGGACGTTGCGAGGCGTAGCCTATGCGGGTCGATGCGGGCATGGAGATCGATCCGGCTTCGATCGGCAGCCAGCCAGCCAGCGCTTCAAGCAGGGTGCTCTTGCCGCAACCGCTGGGCCCGGCGATGGCCAGGGTCGCGCCTGTGGGCAGGTCGAACGAGAGGTCGGTCAGGACCGCGTGCGCCGCACCCTGCGGACGCAGGCTTGCTGCCCGGACCCTGACGGCGGGTGCGTCGCCCCGTGGCGAATCCCTCTCCGCGGGAGCCGCTACCGCAGTTCCGGTAGGCATGGCGACATCGTCCGCGGGCAACGCCGACTCGATTTCATCCAGCGCCGCCAGTGCGCCGGCGCGGTCGTGGTAGTGCGTGGCCAGACGCCGCAGCGGTGCGTAGTACTCCGGCGCCAGCAACAGGCAGAACACGCCCACGCCCAGGCTGAGCGGCGCGGCGCGCAGCTCCAGCATGCCCAGATAGGTCAGGCCCAGGTACACCGCGACCATGGCCACGCTCAGCGAGGCGAAGAACTCCAGCACCGCCGACGACAGGAAGGCGATGCGCAACACCTTCAGGCTGCGCTCGCGCAGGCTTTCCGCCGCGTCCTGCACACCGGCCAGTTCCGCCGCGCCGCGGCCGTACAGGCGGATCAGCCCCAATCCGCGCAGGCGGTCGGCGAAGTGCCCGCCCATGCGCGCCAGCGCCTGCAACTGGCGCCGGCTGGCGGCCTCCGCGCCCCAGCCCACCAGCATCATGAAGACCGGGATCAGGGGCAGGGTCAGCAACAGGATCGTGCCGACCACGCGGTCCACCCAGAACACCGCCAGCAGCAGCACCAGCGGCACCGCCACCACTTCCGCGCGTGCCAGCAGGTAGCCGCCGAAGTAGCCTTCCAGCGCATCGACATGGGTGCCCATCAGTTCGGCCAGCTCCCCGCTGCGACGTTGGCGCAGCCACAACGGGCTGCGCGCAAGCACGCGACGGACCAGCGTGGCGCGCAGGTCCAGGCGGATGCTTTCCACCGCCTCGTCGGCCAGCGTGCGTGAAGCCCATCCTAGTCCCGCGCGCAGCAGTCCCGTCACCAGCAGCACGGACAATGCAGCGAGCACCGAACCAGGGGAAACCTTGGCAACGAACACCTGCTGGATCGCCCAGGCGATAGCCGCTGCCTGGGCGACCAGCAGCCATCCTGAGAGTACGTTGCAGGCGCCGGCGATGCGCAGGGGTCGCGCCGCCACCTGGCCCAGCGCATCCAGGCGCGCGATCCGCGCGCGGCGCAGGCCGGTGTCCTCCTTCTCCGCGATTACGGTTGTGTCCATGGGGTGGCAGAACGAGGCGAGGGTGCGGCGAACACTATAGGGCTGCGGCAAACAGAGTCCGGCGTACGCGGCGCCGCAGCGGGTCGGTCACATGCCGGGACGGAGTCGCCGGCACCAGGGGTGCGGACAAGGTTCCGTCCGGAAAACCCGCCATGGGCGCGTTTGCGCCGAGCCTGTTCCCCGCCGGCCGCTCGATGCGAGGTGGTGATTCTCCCTGCAACCGCGGGTCTTGGCCATGATTCAGATCAATGCACGGGGTCGCCGATAACGCGCACAATGCGGCCCAATCCCACACCGCCCCCGCCGCCATGCCGGACATGACCGTAGTCGACCTGTCGCGCCTGCAGTTCGCATTGACCGCGATGTACCACTTCCTGTTCGTGCCGCTCACCCTGGGATTGTCCTTCCTGATCGCGATCATGGAGAGCGTCTACGTGATGACCGGCCGCGATATCTGGCGGCGCATGACCCTGTTCTGGGGCACCCTGTTCGGCATCAACTTCGCCATGGGCGTGGCCACCGGCATCGTCATGGAATTCCAGTTCGGCATGAACTGGTCGTACTACAGCCAGTACGTCGGCGACATCTTCGGCGCGCCGCTGGCGATCGAAGGGCTGATGGCGTTCTTCCTGGAGGCGACTTTCATCGGACTGTTCTTCTTCGGCTGGGACCGGCTGTCCAAGGTGCAGCACCTCACCGTGACCTGGCTGGTGGCGCTGGGATCCAACTTCTCCGCGCTGTGGATCCTGATCGCCAATGGCTGGATGCAGTATCCGGTGGGCGCGACCTTCAATCCCGAAACCATGCGCATGGAAGTCACCGACTTCGTCGCGGTGCTGTTCAACCCGGTGGCACAGGCCAAGTTCGTGCATACGGTCAGCGCCGGCTACGTCACCGGGGCGATGTTCGTGATGTCGATCAGCGCGCTGTACCTGATGCGCGGGCGCCACGTGGACCTGGCCAAGCGCTCGATGGCGGTGGCGGCGAGCTTCGGCCTGGCGGCGTCGCTGTCGGTGGTGGTGCTGGGCGACGAGAGCGGCTATGTGGCCGGCGAGAACCAGAAGATGAAGCTGGCCGCCATCGAGGCCATGTGGGAAACCGAGCCTGCGCCGGCCGGCTTCAACGTTTTCGCCATTCCCGACCAGGAAACCCGTACCAACAGCCATGCGCTGCACATCCCGTACGTGATGGGCATCATCGGCACGCGCTCGCTCAATACCGAGATGCCGGGCGTGCTAGAGCTGGTGGAACGCGCCAAGACGCGCATCCGCAATGGCCAGCTGGCCTACGGCGCACTGCAGTCGCTGCGCGCCGATCGCGAAAACGCACAGGCGAAAGCGGTGTTCGACCAACACTGGCGCGACATGGGCTACGCGCTGCTGCTCAAGCGCTATCGGCAGGACATCGGCAACGCGACCGAGCAGGAAGTGGACAAGGCTGCGTTCGACACCGTGCCACGGGTGGCGCCGCTGTTCTGGAGTTTCCGCCTGATGGTCGGGCTGGGCTTCTACTTCATCGCGTTCTTCGCCATCGCTTTCTGGCTGGCGACGGTGCAACGGCTGGACAAGCACCGCTGGTTCCTGCGCATGGCGCTGTACAGCCTGCCGCTGCCGTGGGTGGCGATCGAGGCCGGCTGGCTGATCGCCGAGTACGGCCGCCAACCGTGGATCATAGACGGCGTGCTGCCGACGTTCTTCGCCGCCTCCGGGCTGCGGTTGCACCAGATCGTCACTACCCTGGTGGGCTTCGTGGCGATCTACACCACCCTGGCGGTCGTCGAGGTCTGGCTGATGCTCAAGCTGATCAGGAAAGGCCCGACCGAGTTGTCCGGCGGCAAGCAACCCAACGAGACCGGCGCGCCGCTGGCCGTCGACCCGGCCTGAGGAAGGACCATGGACACGATTCCCCTCGATTACCAAACCCTGCGCTTCATCTGGTGGCTGCTGCTGGGCATCCTGCTGATCGGCTTTGCGGTGATGGACGGTTTCGACCTGGGCGTGGGCACGCTGCTGCCGGCGGTGGCGCGCACGGACGGCGAACGCCGGGTGGTGCTCAACGTGATCGGCCCGGTGTGGGAAGGCAACCAGGTGTGGCTGATCCTGGGCGGCGGCGCGATCTTCGCCGCGTTCCCGGCGCTGTACGCGGTGAGTTTCTCCGGCTTCTACTTGGCGATGTTCCTGATCCTGGTGGCGCTGATCCTGCGCCCGGTGGGGTTCAAGTTCCGCAGCAAGGTGGAGGACCGCAGGTGGCGTGCGGTGTGGGACTGGGCGCTGTTCGTCGGCGGCTTCGTGCCGGCGCTGGTGTTCGGAGTGGCCATGGGCAACGTGCTGCTGGGGGTGCCGTTCCGGTTCGACGAAGGCATGCGCATCTTCTACAGCGGCGGTTTCTTCGGTCTGCTCACGCCGTTCGCGGTGCTGTGCGGACTGGTCAGCGTGGCCATGCTGGTGATGCATGGCGCGGGCATGCTGGCGATGAAGACCGACGGCGACATCGCCACGCGCTCGAGGCGCTATGGCGCGCTCGCCGCGTTGGCGACGGCGCTGCTGTTCGTGCTGGCGGGGGTATGGGTGGCGAACGGCATCGATGGCTATGCGATCGTCGGTGCGGCCGATCCCGCAGGCGCCTCCGATCCGCTGGCCAAGCAGGCGGTTTCCATGCCTGGCGCCTGGATGGCGAACTACGAGGCGATGCCGTGGACCTGGATTTTCCCGGTGCTGGGCGTGGCGGGCGCGTTGCTCAGCGCGGCGATGCTGCGCCTCGGCAAGGCCGGGATGGCGTTCCTGTCTTCCAGCCTGTCCATCGCCTGCATCATCCTGACCGAGGGCGTGGCGGCGTTTCCGTTCCTGTTGCCGTCCTCCACCGACCCGGGATCCAGCCTGACCCTGTGGGATGCGTCTTCCAGCCATCTCACGCTGTTCATCATGTTGCTGGTCACCTGCCTGTTCCTGCCCATCGTGCTGGTGTACACCGCCTGGGTCTATCGGGTGTTGCGCGGCAAGGTGGGCGTCGAAAGCCTGGATCCTAAATCCCATTCCTACTGAGGTTCGACCATGTGGTACTTCTCGTGGCTCCTCGGCGTGAGCCTCGCCGCCTTCTTCGCCATCCTCAACGGCATGTGGTACGAGATGCGCGAACAGGATCGCGACGCGGGCAAGGGCACGACGCCCGCGCCGCCGGAGAACTAGGCTTCGGAGAGCGCGGAGACGCTGCTGCTTCTGATGCGTGGGAGCTTCGTCCGTCCTATCGCAGGCGCAACGTGGTCCGCGTGCCGCGACCCGGTACCGATGAAAACTCCAGGCGCCAGCCGAGGTGCTCGCACAACCGCGAGATCAGGTCCAGGCCGATGCCTCCGCCATCGCGGCCGCCGCCGCGGGCGACGCGCGCGTAGATTTCGCTGATCTCCTCCGGCGACATGCCGTGGCCAGGATCGTCTATCACGACCGTGGCATCTTCCTGCAGGGTGATGCGGATCTCGCCGCGGTCGCTGTTCTCGATGGCGTTGCGCAGCAGGTTGCCTATCGCCGCCTGCACCATGCTTATCGGCGCCACGACCTGGCAGGCCGGCATCGGACCGAGCCGCAGCTCCAGGTGCTTGTCGCGGCTCAGGTGTCGATGGTCATCGACGATCTCCGGCAGCAACTGGTCCAGCGCCACACGGTCGCTGATGGCCGCGAGCCGCGAGGGATCCCGCGCCAGAATCAACAGTAGCGAGATCAGTTGTTCGACGTTGCGGGCAGTGCGATGGATGCGCGAGACCTGGCTGTGCGCGGTGGCGGGCAGGTCGGGCTGGTCGAGCGCCAGTTCGGCCGCGCCGGCGATCACCGCGATGGGCGTGCGAAGTTCGTGGCTGGAAACGGCGATGAAAGCCTGCTCGCGTTCCACGAAGCTGCGGTTGCGACGCAGGTAGTCGTTGAATGCGTCGGCAATGACAACGACTTCGGCACTGGAATCGGCAGCCACCGAGACCTGCTGGCCGGGTTCGGCTGGCTGCAGGTCCTCCACCTCCCTGGCCAGGGCGGAAAGCGGTTCGATCGCCCGCCCCAGTCCCCACATCACCACGAGGCCCAGGATCAGAATCACCGCGACGGTGCCACCGATCACGCCGGCCGTTATCGCGGCTTCGAGGCCTTCGAATTCGGTGAGGTCCAGCGCCAGTGCCACCGGTGCGCCGTTGATCTGGTCGCGCAGCACCACGCTGTTGATGCCGTCCAGGGTGATGTCGTCATGCAGGCCCGGCGCCAGCGTGGCCAGCGCGGCGGAGAGAGGGGGCGCCCCGGCGACGCCATACATGCGCAGCGTGTCGGTGTCATGCCAGCGATGGGCGGGATTGTCGAGCGTGCGCTGCCCGTAGTAGTCCAGCTCGGCGCGCAGCAGCGATTCCCAGGCCAGGTGCTCCACGCGTTCGTGGATCAGGTAACCGCCGACCAGCACCGCGCCAGACAGGAGGACGGCATAGACGAAAAGCCAGCGCAGGATGCGCTGCTTCAATCCCGGGTTACGAGGCATGGCGGTCCTCTTCGAGTGCGGCCAGCCGATAACCCACGCGTGGCAAGGTATGGATGAGCTTGAGCGGGAAGGGCCCGTCGACGCTGCGGCGCAGTTCGTAGATATGGGAGCGCAGCATGTCGCCATCGGGCGGATCGTCGCCCCACAGCGCGTGCTCCAGGCGTTCGCGGGTCACCGCGGCGGGACTGGCCTGCATCAGCGTCTCCAGCAGCTTGCGGCAGGCTGGATACAGGTGCAGCGCATGTCCGCCACGGGTAGCTTCGAGCGTGGTCAGATCCAGGCGCAGATCTTCCACTTCCAGCACGCGACTGCGGCCACGGTTGTCGGCGCGGGCCAGCAGCGCTTCGATCCGGACCTCCAGTTCGGGCAGGGCGAAGGGTTTGGTCAGGTAATCGTCGGCGCCGGCGCGGAAGCCGGCGATCTTGTCCGGCAGTTCGTCGCGCGCGGTCAGCATGATCACCGGCACGCCGTGGCCCTGCTCGCGCAGTCGGCGCAGCACCTCATGCCCGTCCATGCGCGGCAGCATCCAGTCCAGCACCACCACGTCGTAGGCCTGGGTGGTGGCCAGATGCAGGCCGGTGATGCCATCGGGCGCGGCGTCGAGGGTGTGTCCGCGCGCCTCGAAATAGTCGAAGAGATTGGCCAGCAGGCTTCGATTGTCTTCGACCACCAGCAGACGCATGTGGGGTTTCCTGATCATGGAAGGAGGGCGCGCGGCACAGCGGATGTTCCCAGCAATGCAAGCCGGCCGTCAAAAACGGTTCGTAGCATGGACTTCCGCGCGGAGCGGTTAACGCGACGCTAACTTCGTTCCGACGCATTTCCGACATCGATGATTCCACGCTTGCACCCACCATGCGGGTTCGCAGGGATCCGGCATGGCGGTTCGCGGCGGGAATCGTCCGCGATGTGCACATGGTCCAAACATCCGGGGTAGTGGAATCTGCAAATGCCCGATCCATCCGATAAACCCGTCAGCTCTGCCAAGCCGGCGCGGGGGAAGCCGCGAGGGTTCTCCGCGGACGGCCTGAAGGGCAATGGATCGGGGACGGATCGTCTTCCGGGAGCCGGAGCGCTGCGGAACCTTCGCGGGCATCCGCAAGCCTCGCCGATGACCACCGTGCAAGCTCCGGCACGCCTGGGGATTTCCGTCGTCGTGCCGGTTTTCAACGAGCGCGACAACATCGCCTGGCTGGTCAACGAGATAGCCGCCGCACTGCGTGGCCAGGCGCAGTTCGAAATCATCTACGTGGACGATGACTCCAGTGACGACAGCCTGGAAGTGCTGAAGTCAGTGAGGGACGATGTCCCCGAGTTGCGGGTGCTGCATCACGCCGCGCGCAGCGGGCAGAGCACCGCGATCCGCACCGGGGTCAAGGCCGCGCGCGCGGACTGGGTGGTCACGCTGGACGGCGACGGGCAGAACGATCCCGCCGACATCCCCAAATTGCTGGCGGCGCGAGATGCTGCCGACGCGAGCACCAAGCTGTTCGCCGGCTGGCGCGTGCATCGCCAGGACAGCGCCAGCAAGCGCTGGGCCTCGCGCTGGGCCAACGCCATCCGTTCGCGCCTGCTGCGCGACGCCACGCCCGATACCGGCTGCGGGATCAAGCTGTTCGAGCGCGAGACCTTCCTCGACCTGCCGTATTTCGACCACATGCACCGCTATCTGCCTGCCTTGATGCAGCGCGCCGGCTGGAAGACGCGCAGCATCCCGGTCAACCACCGCAGCCGCTCGGCGGGAGTTTCCAAGTACGACAACCTCAATCGCGCCGTGGTCGGGATTCGCGACCTGCGCGGGGTGGCATGGTTGATCCAGCGCAGCAAGACCACGCCGGTCGAAGAGCTTTAAGCTGCAGCACATGAGTCCGATGAATCAGGAAATCCTGTGGCTGGGCTGGACCGGCTTGCACATGACCCCGTGGAAGCTGATCGGCCTGACCGGCGCGCTGATGTTCGGGACGCGCTGGTTCGTGCAGTTCTATGCCTCGCGACGCGCGCGCAAGCCGGTGATTCCGCGCCTGTTCTGGTACATGAGCGTCATAGGCAGCCTGATGACCCTGAGTTACTTCCTGTTCTCGGCCAAGCAGGATGCGGTAGGCGTGCTGCAAAACCTGTTCCCGGCCTTCACCGCGATCTACAGCCTGCACCTGGATATCCGCCATCGCGGGTGGAGGCGGGACAGGGCCTCGCACTAGCCACTTTGCGCGGGCGCTTCCGGTTCGGGCGGGTCCCAGTGCGATGGATTGTCTGCAGCGTGCGGCACCGCCAGCCGGTAGCCGACGCGCGGCAGGGTGTGGATCAGCTTGACCGGGAAGGGGCCGTCGACGCTGCGTCGCAGCTCATAGACATGGGAGCGGAGCATGTTGCCGTCAGGCGGGCTGTCGCCCCACAAGGCGTGTTCCAGTCGTTCGCGGCTCACCGCGGCCGGGCTGGCCTGCATCAGGGTTTCCAGCAATTTGCGGCAGGCCGGGTAGAGGTGCAGCGGTTGCCCGCCACGACTGGCTTCGAGGGTGCCCAGGTCCAGGCGCAGGTCTTCGACCTGCAACACTCGGCTGCGTCCCTGCCCGCCACTGCGGGCCAGTACGGCTTCCAGGCGCACTTCCAGTTCCGGCAGAGCGAAGGGCTTGGTCAGGTAATCGTCAGCGCCAGCGCGAAAACCGGCGATCTTGTCCGGCAGTTCGTCGCGCGCGGTCAGCATGATCACCGGCAGGGTGGCCTGCGCGGCACGCAACCGGCGCAACACTTCGCGGCCGTCCATGCGTGGCAACATCCAGTCCAGGATCACCGCGTCGTAAGCCTGGGTGGAGGCCAGGTGCAGGCCGGTGATGCCATCGGGCGCAGCATCGAGCGTATGCCCGCGCGCCTCGAAATAATCGAAGAGGTTGGCCACCAGGCTTCCATTGTCTTCGACCACGAGCAAGCGCACGAGGTTGATCTCCGGTTCCCTGCGCAAACGGCAGGCCGGGATGGTTCCATTGGGGGAGTCGGAAAAGTGTCGGAAAACCTTCTCACACATTTCCTACCTTTTCGCGACCATCATTCTTTTGCCCCGTCCACGGAACCCGATTCTTGTCCCTACTGAATTCGCCGCGTTTTGCACCCGATCGCATCCGTTTCGCACTGCTGCTCGCCCTGGCGGCCATCAGCCTGCTGGCGGGCCTGGGATTGCGCGACCCCTCGCCGCCGGACGAGCCGCGCTTCATGCTGGCAGCCAGGGAAATGGTGGAATCGGGGCAATGGCTGTTCCCGCACCGTGGCCGCGAGTTCTATGCGGAAAAACCGCCGGTGTTCATGTGGACGCAGGCAGCAGCGTATGAAGTCGTGGGCAACTGGAAGGTGGCGTTCCTGCTGCCGTCGCTGCTCGCCGCGCTGCTGACCCTGTGGCTGACCTACGACCTGTCGGCGCGTCTGTGGAGCCGTCGCGCTGCGCGCCATGCCGTGCTGGCGCTGTTCGTATGCCTGCAGTTCGGCTTGCAGGCCAAGCGCGGGCAGATCGACATGGTCCTGGTCGCGATGACCACGCTTTCGCTGTGGGGCCTGCTGCGCCACTTGCTGCTCGGACCGGACTGGCGGATGTTGTGGCTGGGCATGTTCGCCGCGGGCGTGGGCACAGTTACCAAAGGTGTTGGCTTTCTTCCCTTGCTGGTGTTTCTGCCGTGGGCAGCGCTGCGCTGGCGAAGCAGACCTTCGGTTGCAGCAGCCGCCACGCATGCCGGGGGGCGCTGGCTGATCGGTGTAATCTGTTTCGTCGCCGGCACCGGCGTGTGGGTGGTGCCGATGCTGTTCTCGGTGTACACCAGCCACGATCCGGCCCTCCAGGCTTATGCCAGCGAGATCCTGTGGAAGCAGACGGGCAAGCGTTATGCCGGCGCCTGGCACCACGTGCAGCCGTTCTGGTACTACCTGCAGGTGATCGCCACCCTGTGGCTGCCGGGTGCGTTGCTGTTGCCGTGGCTGGTGCCGGCGTGGTGGCGACGCCTGCGCCGCGGCGATCCGCGTTTGTGGATGCTGCTGGGCTGGGGCGCGCTGGCGCTGCTGTTCTTCAGCGCCAGCCCTGGCAAGCGCGAGGTCTATATCTTTCCGGTGCTCCCGGCCCTATGCGTGGCGGCCGCGCCGTTGTTGGGCGGCCTGCTGCGGCGGATAGCCGTGCGACGCACGTTGCTCGTCTACCTGCTTGCGCTGGCATTGGCGGCTTGCGCGTTGGCGCTGTCGGCGCTGACCGGCACCAGCGATTGGGCGCAACGGCTGGCCGCGCAACGCGGAATCGACGAGCAGACGCTGCACGCTTTCGCCATCTGGCTGCTGGCGTTCGGCGTCCTTGCGTTGATCGTGGTCGCATGGGCGAGATTGCGCCACGTCGGCGCGGCCCTGGTGCTGTCGACGGCGGCGCTGTGGCTGGTGTACGGGATCGGCCTGGCGCCCACCCTGGAC
>JAKFDG010000105.1:0-1604 GCA_036677285.1 Pseudoxanthomonas sp. | reverse complement strand
CCTGGGCCGCCTGGTCGAGGTGGCGCCGACGGCCGAGCTGTTCTCGGCGCCCCGCCATCCGTACACGCAGCTCTTGCTGGCCGCCATTCCGCGCATCGGCCAGGGCCGCCGTCCGGTGAGCCTTCCGGCCGGCGAGCTGCCCAGCCCGCTGGCGCCGCCGCCGGGCTGCACCTTCCATCCGCGCTGCCCGGCGGCCATGGACATTTGTCGCCGCGAAGCGCCGGCGCTGCGCACGCTGGACAACGGTGTCTCGGTGGCCTGCCATGCCGTCGGCAGCGGTGGCCAGCCCGTGCGCTTCATGCCGGGCGCTGCGCATCCCGAGTCTTTTGAGTCTTCCGCTTCTTCCTTTTCACCTGCCTGAACTGCTCATGACTGAAAACACAGACCACATAGATCTTCTGATAGAGCACGGCACCGTCATCAGCATGGACGTGCAACGCCGCGTCATCGAAGACGGCGCTGTGGCGGTCAGGGCCGACCGCATTGTGGCCGTCGGCACGACCGCAGAATTGCGCGCCCGCTTCACCGCCACCAAGACCCTCAACGCCTACCGCAAGGCGGTGTTGCCGGGCCTGATCGACAGCCATGCCCACGCCGGCCACGGCATGCTGCGGACCATGGGTGCGGGGGACCCCGGCGCCTGGATGGACGCCTGCGCCGTGATCTACACCACGGCATCGGACGAGCAGTTCTGGCGCGCCGAGTCGGCCATGACCTCGCTGGAGCGCCTGAAGGCCGGTGTGACGACGGGCGTGTCGCTGTTTGGCGGAGGCGACTCCATCATGCGGGTGGACGACCCCAAGTACGCGAGGGCGCACTGCGATGCGGTGGCGCGCGCCGGCACCCGCTCGGTGGTGGCGGTGGGTCCTTCGCGCCCGGCAGGGCCCACGCGCTATGTGGACTGGGCCACCGAGCCGCCGACCTCGCGCGACATCGATGCCGCGACCGTGCTGCAGGTCTGCAACCAGATCATTGACGAGAACCACGGCCGGGCCGAGGGCCGCCTGAGCATCGCCATCACGCTGGCGGTGTTTGCGCCCATGCATGAGCCGGACCACGTGCTGCTGCGCGATCAGTTCCAGCGTCAGGCGAGGGATTATTTCGGCCTGGCGAAACAGCGCGGCCTGACCTTCACGCAGGACGGCCACCGCACCGGCACGCTGGCCCTGGCGCACCGCGAACTGGGCCTGCTGGGCCCGACATCGTTCATGTCGCACAGCATTGACCTGACCGACGAAGACATTGCCGTGACGCGGGAGACCGACACCCGCATCGTGCACAACCCCAGCGCCATCATGTCGATTCGCGGCCGCTGCCCGGTGCCCGAGCTGATTGATGCCGGTGTCACGGTGGCGATGGGTTCGGACGGCGCCGCGCCGGACCGCGGCTACGACATGTTCCGCCACATGTCCCAGTGCATGCACTACCACCGCCGGCATTTCCGCGATGCGGGTGTGCTGCCCCACGGCAAGGTGCTGGAAATGGTGACGATTGACGCGGCCCGCGCGCTGGGCATGGAGCACGAGATCGGTTCGCTGGAGGCCGGCAAGAAAGCCGACATCATCCTGGTGGACCTGTTCAAGCCCCACATGCTGCCGCTGAAC
>JAKFDG010000104.1:0-3959 GCA_036677285.1 Pseudoxanthomonas sp. | reverse complement strand
CGCCTGAAGATTTCCTCGGCGCCATCGACGATCTCCGCACCTGCGCGCACGTACATCTCATCAGTCAGGCCGATCGACTTGCCGCCATCGCGCTGGACGATGACGCTGTGGCCATTCGCGGTCAGCTCGCGGGCGCCGGCCGGGGTCAGGCCGATGCGGTATTCGTGGTTCTTGATTTCCTTGGGGACGCCGATCAGCATTTTTCTCTCCAGGTGCAATAGGGGCGTGCGCGTGGGGAGCGCCGGGCCGGTTGGTCCGTAATTTTACGCGGTCGCGCGCAGGGTGTCCGCCAGGGTTTCGAAGATCCGGTCGATATGCGGCTTCTCCACGATCAGCGGCGGCGACAGCGCGATCACGTCGCCGGTGACGCGGGTCAGCAGATTCCCTTCGTGGAAGGCATGGGTGAAGGCATCGTAGGCGCGCGTACCGGGTGCGCCCGCGCGCGGCGCCAGCTCGATCGCGCCGATCAGGCCGTAGTTGCGGATGTCGATGACGTTGGGCAGTCCCTGGAGCGAATGGATGCCTTCCTGCCAGTAGTCGCCCAGTTCGATCGCCTTGTCGAACAGGTTCTCTTCGGCGTACGTATCCAGCGTCGCGATCGCAGCGGCGCAGGCCAGCGGATGGCCGGAATAGGTGTAGCCGTGGAACAGGTCGATGGTGTTGTCCGGGCCCTGGACGAAGGCCTCGTGGATATCGTCGGACACCAGGACCACCCCCATCGGCACGCAGCCGTTGGTGAGGCCCTTGGCCGCGGTGATCATGTCCGGGATCACGTCGAAACGCTGCGCGCCGAAGGCATTGCCGACGCGGCCGAAACCGGTGATCACTTCGTCGAAGATCAGCACGATGCCGTACCTGTCGCAGATCTCGCGGATGCGTTTCAGATATCCATCCGGTGGAATCACCACGCCGGCCGAACCGGAGATAGGTTCGATGATGACCGCGGCGATGGTCGATGCATCGTGCAGCGCGACCATGCGCTCCAGATCCTCGGCCAGTTCGATGCCGTATTCGGGCAGGCCCCTGGAGAAGGCATTGCGGCCGATGTCCAGGGTATGGCGCAGGTGATCCACGTTGGGCAGGCCCGGGCCGAACCATTTGCGGTTGTTGGGCAGGCCGCCCACGGAAATGCCGCCGAAACCGACGCCGTGGTAGCCCTTCTCGCGCCCGATCAAACGCGTGCGCTGCCCCTCGCCACGCGCGCGGTGGTAGGCGATGGCCATCTTCAGTGCGCTGTCCACCGACTCGGAGCCGGAGTTGGTATAGAACACGTGGTTGAGCTTGCCCGGGGCGAGTTCGGCCAGGCGTTCGGCCAGCACGAACGGCAGCGGCGAGCTCATGGAGAAGTTCGGCGCGAAGTCCAGGGTTTCGATCTGCTTCTTCACCGCCTCGACGATGCGCGGCCGCGAATGGCCGGCGTTGCAGCACCACAGGCCGGCGGTGGCGTCGAGGATTTCCCGTCCATCGACCGACTGGTAGTACATGCCCGAGGCGCTGGCCAGCAGGCGCGGCGCGGCCTTGAACTGCTTGTTGGCGGTGAACGGCATCCAGAAGGCGTCCATCGACGCCGGGGCGCGGACGGCCTGGGCGGCGTAGTGGTCGGCCAAAGCGCGGTGGTCGGGGGAGGAATCGGCGCTCATAGGGCTTGCTCCAGGGCTGCGCAGGGGGACGGCCTGCGCAGCTTAGCGCGTTGAAAAAACTTTACAACCACTGCCGGATTTGACGAAAAATTGACCGTATCCTTACGGTGTGTAAAGTATCCGGCAACACCCGTATCCGCAGAAGGGCAAAGGATGGACATCGGCGCACGCCTGCAGCTGGTTCGCAAATCCAAGGAGCTCAGCCAGCGCGAGCTGGCCAAGCGGGTGGGCGTCACTAACAGCACCATCTCGCTGATCGAGCAGAACAAGGTCAGCCCGTCGGTCAGTTCGCTGAAGAAGGTGCTGGACGGCATCCCGATCTCGCTCGCGGACTTCTTCACCCTGGACCTGGACATCGGCCTGCCCGACAGCCCGTTCTATTCGGTGGACGAGCTGCCGGACGTGGGCAACAACGACATCCACTATTTCCTGGTCGGCCAGCATCGCCCGCAACGGCAGATGTGCATCCTGCGCGAGGTGATGCCGCCGGGCACCGATACCGGCGACAGCATGTTGCTGCACGAGGGCGAGGAGGGTGGGGTGGTGATCGAGGGCGAGGTGGAGGTGACGGTGGGCGACCAGGTGCGGGTGTTGCGGGCGGGCGAGGCTTATTATTTCGAGAGCAGGATTCCGCACCGGTTCCGCAATATCGGTGAGGTGGATGCGGTGATATTCAGTGCGAATACGCCGGCTACGTTTTGATCAAGCCCCTCTCCCGTCGGGAGAGGGGTTGGGGTGAGGGTACGGCGGAGCGGTGGTGGCTCAGACATCTTCAGCTCCGCCGTACCCTCATCCGCCCTACGGGCACCTTCTCCCAATGGGAGAAGGGAACAAACCTGGAGCAACCTCATGAACGCACCCCGCACCCGTGACAGCTGGCAGGCCCTGGCGGATGGTTTGAAGATCCGTACCCAGGCCTTCATCAATGGGAAGTATGTCGATGCTGCGTCCGGCAAGACCTTCGACTGCATCAGTCCGATCGACGGACGCTCGCTGGGTCGTGTCGCCGAGTGCGAAGCGGAGGACATCGAACGCGCAGTGCTGGCTTCGCGCCGCAGTTTCGACTCCGGTGCGTGGTCGGAAGCCAAGCCCACGTATCGCAAGAAGGTGCTGCTCAAGTTCGCGCATCTGATCGGGCAGCATGGCGACGAGCTCGCGCTGCTCGAATCGCTGGACATGGGCAAGCCGGTCGCCGATGCGCGCAGCGTGGATGTGCCCGCGACGATCCGCTGCATGGCCTGGACCGGTGAAGCGCTGGACAAGGTGTATGGCGAAGTCGCGAGCACCGGGCCGGACGAACTGGGCCTGGTCACGCGCGAGCCGCTGGGCGTGGTCGGTGCGATCGTGCCGTGGAATTTCCCGCTGCTGATGGCCGCGTGGAAACTCGCGCCGGCTCTGGCGATGGGCAACTCGGTGGTGCTGAAGCCTTCGGAGAAATCGCCGTTGAGCGCGATCCGGCTGGCCGAGATCGCGATGGAGGCCGGGCTTCCCGCGGGCGTGTTCAACGTGGTGCCGGGATTCGGCAAGGGTGCGGGCGAGCCGCTGGCGCTGCACATGGATGTGGACGGGCTGGTGTTCACTGGTTCCACTGCGGTCGGCAAGTTGCTGCTGCAGTGCGCGGGACGTTCCAACCTCAAGCGCGCCTACATGGAATGCGGCGGCAAGAGCCCGAATATCGTCTTCGCCGATGCGCCCGACCTGCAACGGGCGGCGGAAGCGGCGGCCAGCGGCATCTTCTACAACCAGGGCGAGGTCTGCACCGCAGCGTCGCGGCTGCTGGTGGAGCGTTCGATCAAGGACGAGTTCGTCGCCCGCGTGGTCGAAGCGGGCAAGAAGATGCAGCCACGCCATCCGCTGGAACCCGGCGCGCCGATGGGCGCGATGGTGGACGAAATCCAGACCGGCCGCGTGCTGGGCTATATCGACAAGGGCGTGGCCGAAGGCGCGAAGCTGGTGCTCGGCGGCAAGCGCGCGGATGTCGTATCCGGTGGCTGCTACATCGAGCCGACGGTGTTCGACGACGTAGCCCACGAACACACGATCTCGCGCGAGGAGATCTTCGGGCCGGTGCTGTCGGTGATCGCCTTCGACACCGAGGAACAGGCGCTGCGCATGGCCAACGACACAGAATACGGCTTGGCCGCGGGGCTGTGGACCAAGGACATCAGCCGCGCCCATCGCGTCGCGCGCAAGTTGCGCGCCGGCAGCGTGTGGGTGAACTACTGGGACGGCGGCGACATGACCGCACCGTTCGGCGGCTACAAGCAGTCCGGCAACGGTCGCGACAAGTCGCTGCACGCCTTCGACAAGTACACCGAG
>JAKFDG010000103.1:0-7548 GCA_036677285.1 Pseudoxanthomonas sp. | reverse complement strand
TCCGGCAGATGACTGCATCGACCGCGCGCAGTGATAATGCGGTGATCCGTCCACATATCAGGCATGCCATGAATCCCTCCCACTGGTCGTTTCGCGCGCAGTTCCTGCTTGGCTTCCTCGCCTGCGTGGCGTTGCTCGGCTACGCGCTGTATTCCCAGTACTACGGCGGATTGATGCCATGTCCGCTGTGCACTTTCCAGCGCGGTGCCTTCCTCCTGCTCGGTACGGCATTCCTGTTCGGCGCCCTGCACGCCCCCAAGGGCCAGGGCGGGCGTCGCACTTACGGGGTGCTCGCATTGCTGGCGGCCGGCATGGGCATGGTCGTGGCCGGCCGCCATGTGTGGCTGCAGCATCTGCCGGCGGACCAGGTGCCGGCCTGTGGGCCTGATCTGTCCTTCATGATGGAGGCCTTCCCACTGGCCGACGTGTTGCGCAAGGTGTTCACCGGTTCGGGTGAATGCGCCGAGGTGGACTGGACCTTCGCAGGCCTGTCGATGCCGGAATGGAGCCTGATCTGGTTCGTGGGCTTGGCGTTGCTGGCGCTTTACGCCGGATTCCGTCGTCGAAAGGTTTCATGAGTAAGATTTGACGCGACGCACCAATCTGGCACCATGGGGATTCCCCGAGGAAACCACCATGAGCAATACCGACCGCACCCTGCGTGCCGTGAATCTCCCCAGCGACTGGACGCCGGCTTCCTGGCGTTCGCGTCCGGCGGTGCAGATGCCGACCTATCCGGATGCGGGCGCGCTCGAGTCGGCACTGGGCGAATTGCGCCAGTTGCCGCCGCTGGTGACCTCGTGGGAAATCTTCGCGCTCAAGAAACAGTTGGCCGAAGCCCAGGAAGGCAAGCGTTTCCTGTTGCAGGGCGGCGATTGCGCCGAGAGTTTCGGCGATTGCGAATCCGGCCTGATCTCCAACCGGCTCAAGGTACTGCTGCAGATGAGCCTGGTGCTGGTGCACGGGCTGCGTTTGCCGGTCGTGCGCGTGGGCCGCTTCGCCGGCCAGTACGCCAAGCCGCGTTCGACCGACACCGAAACCCGCGATGGCGTGACTCTGCCCAGCTACCGTGGCGACCTGGTCAACCAGCCCGAATTCACTGCCGAAGCGCGCATCCCCGATCCACGTCGCATGATCAAGGCGCATGCTCGGTCGGCGATGACCATGAACTTCGTGCGCGCGCTGATCGACGGCGGCTTCGCCGACCTGCACCATCCCGAATACTGGAACCTGAACTGGGTCGGCTACTCGCCCAACGCCAACGAATACCAGCAGATGGTGACGTCCATCGGCGATGCGGTGCGTTTCATGGAAACCCTGTCCGGTTCCGAAGTGCACAACCTCAACCGCATCGATTTCTACACTTCGCACGAAGCATTGCTGCTGCCGTACGAGGAATCCCTGACGCGCGAAGTGCCGCGCCAGTGGGGTTGGTTCAACCTCAGCACGCATTACCCCTGGATTGGCATGCGTACCGCCGCGGTCGACGGCGCCCACGTGGAATACCTGCGCGGGGTGCGCAATCCGATCGCGCTGAAGGTCGGGCCGACGGTCGCCCCCGATCAGCTGCTGCGCCTGATCGATATCCTCAATCCCGAAGACGAACCCGGGCGCCTGACCTTCATCCATCGCATGGGCGCCGCGAATATCGCGGCGAAATTGCCGCCGTTGCTGGACGCGGTGCGTCGCGATGGCCGGCGCGTGCTGTGGGTGTGTGACCCCATGCACGGCAATACCGAGAGTACGTCGAATGGCTACAAGACGCGTCGCTTCGACAACATCCGCGGCGAAGTCGAACAATCGTTCGACTTGCATGCCGCCGCGGGTACGCGGCTGGGTGGCGTGCACCTGGAGCTCACCGGCGAGGACGTCACCGAATGCACCGGCGGTGCGCGCGAACTGACCGATATCGATCTGGAGCGTGCCTATCGTTCCACCGTGGATCCGCGCCTCAACTACGAGCAGTCGCTGGAGATCGCAATGTCGATCGTGCGCAAGCAGAACCAGTTGGCTGCGCCGGCTGCGCGCTGAAGCGTTGGCTCCATACGAGCCGCTCAGCGGGTGGCTTTCTTGTAGGGTGAGCGCAAGGTGGGCAGGTACTGCGGCGGCTTGCGCGCACGCGTGAGCTGTTCGTAGGCGTAGCCGAGTTCGATCAAGCGGGCTTCGCTCCATGCGGTGCCCATGAACACGACGCCCAGCGGCAGGCCGTTGCTGTGGCCCATGGGCACGGTCAGGCTGGGGTAGCCGGCGACCGCCGCGGCGCCATAACCGTCTCCGGGGAAATGATCGCCAGCCAGTGTATCGGTGACCCACGCAGGCCCGGTGGCCGGTGCGATCAGTGCGTCCAGCCTCTGTGCCTTCAATGTGGCATCTATGCCCTCCGGCCCTGCGAGGCGGCGTGCGCGTGAGCGGGCGGCGATGTATTCCTCTGCGCCGAGGCCGCCCCGGGCATTGGACTGCTCGAACAATTCCTGGCCGAAGAACGGCATCTCGGATGTGCGGTACTGTTGGTTGTAGCCGATCAATTGGGACAAGGTCTTCAGGGGCGCGTCGTACTTGGAGAGGTAGCGTTCCAGGCCAGCTTTGAATTCGTATTCCATCAGCAGCAGTTCGTCTTCGCGCCACTGGCCGTCCGTGGGGATTTCGGCGTCCACTATGGTCGCCCCCGCCTCACGCATGGTCTTGACCGCCATTTCCATGGCGGCTGCCGCATCCGGATGGATCGCAAACTTGCTGCGCAGCACGCCGATGCGCGCGCCTTTCAAGCCATCGGCGTGGAGATGGGATTGGTAGTCCAGGGTGATGTTCCAAGCAGCGTTGGCGGTGGCCGGATCGTCGACGTCGCGACCGGCCATGACGCTGAGCAGATGAGCCGCGTCTTCAACCGTGCGGGTCATCGGGCCGGCGGTGTCCTGGCTATAGGAAATGGGAATGATGCCTTCACGGCTGATCAGGCCCACGGTGGGTTTCAATCCCACCACGCCATTCACTGCGGCGGGGCAGATGATGCTGCCGTCGGTTTCGGTGCCGATGGCAGAGGCCACCAGGTTGGCCGCGACCGCAACCGCGCTGCCCGAGCTGGAACCGCAGGGGTTGCGGTCCAGCGCATAGGGATTGCGGGTCTGCCCGCCGCGACCACTCCAGCCCGAGGTGGAACGTGTGGAACGGAAATTGGCCCATTCGCTGAGGTTGGTCTTGCCCAGGATCACCGCTCCCGCCGCGCGCAGGCGACGTACCAGGAATGCGTCGCTCTTGGGCCGGAAATCCTTCAGGGCCAGGGAGCCGGCGGAATTGGCCATGGGCGTGGCGCCGATGTTGTCCTTCAGCAGGATTGGGATGCCATGCAGCGGACCGAGCATGGCGTTGGTCTTGCGCTCCATGTCGCGTAGGGCGGCTTCCTTCAGTGCATCCGGATTGATCTCGATCACCGCATTGAGCCTTGGCCCGGCCTTGTCGATGGCGGTGATGCGGTCCAGGTAGGCCTGGGTCAGGGTGCGACTGTCCAGCTCGCCGTTCTGCATGCGCGCCTGCAGTTCGGCGATGCCGAGTTCGGCATAGATGAAATCGGTCGGCGCTAGGGGATCCTGCGATTGGGTGGAATCCGGAGCAGTCCCGGACTCGCATGCGGCAAGCGCGAAGATGCTGGCCAGCAACAGCATGGGAAGCCGCATCGCATTGATCCTGCAAGGGGAAGCGTGACGCAGCAGGCTACCCAGCATCGGTTGCGCGTGCAATGGCGGTCAGGCTCAGGACTCGCGTCGTTTGACCAGGTCGCGCGCCAGCACCGCGACCACGATCACATTGACCAGCAGCACCACCCACGCAGGCCAGCCGGGATGGTGGTACAGGGCGTAGAGATCGAGTGGCAGATAGGCCGCGGTGCCAATGCAGCCCAGCCACGAGGCCCATGCCTTCGCGCGCCATAGTCCCCATGCCTCCACCAGGCGCCATAGCGCGTACATCAGCACCACCGCCACGGCGAGATGGACTGCGTCGGGGTCGATGGCCTTCAGCAGCGAGGGCAGGGTGCCGGCGGCGGGATCCAGGTTGAAACGGGCGATCAGGCTGGTGACCAGGTTGCGCAGCGGCTGTGGGCCCAGTATTTCCAGGCTGGCGGCCGCAATCAGGGCCAGTCCGCCTTTCAGGCCCTCGAAGAGGGCCAGTACATGCAAACCCGGATGCGCCCGCGGTGCCGGGTTGTAGGCCGCACCCGTCATTGCGACGCGTGGTCAGGCCGCGCGTGAGGCGCGCTTGCGGTCGCTTTCGCTGAGGAACTTCTTGCGAAGGCGGATTTCCTTCGGGGTGACTTCGACCAGCTCGTCGTCCTCGATGAAGTCCAGGGCTTGTTCCAGGGTGTACTTGATCGCGGGGCTCAGCTGGATCGCATCGTCCTTGCCCGAGGCGCGCATGTTGGTCAGCGGCTTGGGCTTGATCGCGTTGACGGTCAGGTCGTTGTCCTTGGAGTGGATGCCGATCAGCTGGCCTTCGTACACGTTGTCGCCTTCGGCGGCGAACAGCTTGCCGCGGTCCTGCAGCGGCCCAAGCGAATAGGCTGGGGTCGTGCCGGGAGCATTGGCGATCATCACGCCGTTCTGGCGTTTGGCGATGGCGCCGGTTTCCTTCGGACCGTAATGGTCGAACACATGGAACAACAAGCCCGAACCCTGGGTCAGCGTGCGGAACTCGTTCTGGAAGCCGATCAGGCCGCGCGCGGGAATCATGTAGTCCAGGCGCACGCGCCCCTTGCCGTCCGATTCCATGTTCTTGAGCGCACCCTTGCGGACACCGAGCTTTTCCATCACGCCACCCTGGTGCTGGTCTTCGATGTCGACCACCAGCTGTTCGATCGGCTCCATCTGCTTGCCGTCGATTTCCTTGATGATGACCTCCGGGCGCGACACGGCCAGTTCGAAGCCTTCGCGGCGCATGGTTTCGATCAACACCGAGAGGTGCAGCTCGCCACGGCCCGAGACCAGGAACTTGTCGGGGTCGGAACCTTCCTCGACCTTCATCGCCACGTTGTGCAGGGTCTCGCGCTCCAGACGCTCGCGGATCTGGCGGCTGGTGATGAACTTGCCGCCACTGTGTTCCTTGCTGCCGGCGAACGGCGAGTTGTTGACCTGGAAGGTCATGCTGATGGTGGGTTCGTCCACGGTCAGCGCAGGCAGCGCTTCCGGCACGTCCAGCGCGCAAACGGTGTCGGAAATGCCCAGTTCCTGCAGGCCGGAAATGGCGACGATGTCGCCGGCCTCGGCTTCTTCGGCCTCCACGCGTTCCAGGCCCATGAAGCCCAGCACCTGCAGGATCTTGCCCTGGCGCTTGTTGCCGTGGCGGTCGACCACGCTGACCGGCATGTTCCTGCGGACCTTGCCGCGCTGGATGCGGCCGATGCCGATCAGGCCGACGAAGTTGCTGTAGTCCAGCTGGCTGATGCGCATCTGGAACGGGCCGTCCGGGTCCACCTGCGGCGGCGCGACGTGTTTCATGATCGCTTCGTACAACGGGGTCATGTCGCCTTCGCGAGCGGCATCGTCCAGGCTGGCGTAGCCGTGCAGCGCCGAGGCATAGACGATCGGGAAATCGAGTTGCTCATTGGTGGCGCCGAGCTTGTCGAACAGGTCGAATACCTGGTCGATCACCCAGTCCGGACGCGCACCCGGACGGTCGATCTTGTTGACCACCACGATGGGCTTGAAGCCCATCGCGAACGCCTTCTGGGTGACGAAACGGGTCTGCGGCATCGGGCCGTCCATCGCATCGACCAGGATCAGCACCGAGTCGACCATCGACAGCACACGCTCCACCTCGCCGCCGAAGTCGGCGTGGCCCGGGGTATCGACGATGTTGATGCGGTTGCCCTGCCAGGTGATGGCGGTGTTCTTGGCCAGGATGGTGATGCCGCGTTCCTTTTCCTGGTCGTTGCTGTCCATCGCACGTTCGGCCAGCACGGTGCGGTCGGACAGGGTGCCCGACTGCTTCAGCAGGCAGTCGACGAGAGTGGTCTTGCCGTGGTCGACGTGGGCGACGATGGCGATATTGCGGAGGTTTTCGATTGACATGACGAAGGCGCGATTTGAGGCCGCGCTCGGGGCAGGGAAGGAAGCCGCGTATTATAGCGGGTTGGAACAGTGCTTTAGCTCAGGAGCGGTCGTGAAAGGCGCGCAATTCCGCCCGATCCGTCAGCCGAAGCGGTTTTGATCGGGAAAATCGCCCCAATCCTGCTGAATGGCCCGAAATCCACCCACCGCATCCTTCAACCACGGAGTCCCCAATGTCCCTGACCGCCACCTTCGACACCGCCCGCGGCCCCATCAAGATCGAGCTGTACCCGGACAAGGCCCCGCTGACGGTCGCCAATTTCGTCAATCTGGCCCAGCGCGGCTTCTACGATGGCCTCAGCTTCCACCGTGTCATCCCGGATTTCATGATCCAGGGCGGCTGCCCGGAAGGCTCCGGTCGCGGCGGCCCAGGCTACCGCTTCGAGGACGAGACCAACAACGGCGTGCGCCATGAGCGCGGGGTCCTGTCCATGGCCAATGCCGGCCCCAACACCAACGGCAGCCAGTTCTTCATCACCCACGTGGCCACCCCGTGGCTGGACGGCAAGCACACCGTGTTCGGCAAGGTCATCGAAGGCCTGGACGTGGTCGACAGCGTGGCCGGTGGCGACGCCATCACTTCCGTGAAGATCGAAGGCGATGCCGCTCCCGTGCTGGCCGCCAAGGCGGACCGCGTGGCGGAATGGAACCGCCACCTGAGCGCGTAAAAGGCGAACGCCTTACCCCCGCCAGGCGGGGGTAAGGCGGGTCCGTCGTGCTAAAATTTTTGCGCCGCAACAGCGGCCGCTTTGCCACTCCATCCCTCACCCCACGAGGTTATGCAATGCTCCAGTTAGCCGGGCGCATGGGTCGCGCCAAGCCCAGCGCGATCATGGCGGTCGCCGAAAAAGCCAAGAAGCTCAAGGCTGAAGGCCGCGACATCATCAGCTTCTCGATAGGTGTCCCCAATTTCCTTCCCGGCGAGCATGTCTACCAGGCCGCGCGCGATGCGCTGGCGAAGGACTCGGGGCAATACGGGTCCAATCGTGGCGCCGACGCGCTGCTGGATGCTTTCCTCAAACACATGGAGGATCTCGGGCTTGAGGGCTACACGCGCAAGAATATCTCCACCGGCATCGGCGCCAAGCACGTGCTGTACAACCTGGCCGAGGCCTTGCTGGACGAAGGCGACACCATCGCGTTCCCGGCGCCGTACTGGACCACCTATGTCGATATCGCCGAGATCGTCAACGCGAAGATCCTGGAACTGCCGTGCCCGGCCAGCCAGGACTACAAGCTGACCGTCGCCCAGCTCGATGCCGCCTTGGCCACCAAGCCGAAGGTGTTCCTGTTCAACAATCCTTCCAATCCGACCGGCATGGTCTATACGAAGGAAGAAATCATCGCCCTGGCCGAGGTGCTGGTGAAGTATCCGGAGACCTGGATCATCACCGACGACATCTACAACCGCATGCTGTTCGACGGGCTGGAGTACTACAACTTCGTGCAG
>JAKFDG010000102.1:0-2458 GCA_036677285.1 Pseudoxanthomonas sp. | reverse complement strand
ATCGTCGCTGACATTGGTCAGTTCGAAGTCCACGCCTTCGCGCATGCGCAGGCCCAGGCGCGCGATGCGGGTCTGGATCACGTCCGGGCGGCCGATCAGGATCGGGAAGGCCAGGCCTTCGTCAATCACCGTCTGCACCGCGCGCAACACGGTCTCCTCTTCGCCCTCGGCATAGACCACGCGCTTGACCTCGGCGCGCGCGCGGTCGTAGACCGGCTTCATCATCAGGCTGGTGCGGTACACGAACTGGCCCAGCTTCTCGCGATAGGCGCCCATGTCCGCGATCGGACGCAGGGCCACGCCGGAATCCATCGCCGCCTGCGCCACCGCCGCGGCCAGCTCCACCAGCAGGCGCGGGTCGAACGGACGCGGGATCAGGTATTCCGGACCGAAGCTCGGGATCTCGTCGCCATAGGCCGTGCCCAGGTCGGAGGCTTCGCGCCGCGCCAGCTTGGCGATGGCGCGACATGCGGCCAGCTTCATCGCCTCGTTGATGCCGGTGGCGCCCACGTCCAGCGCGCCGCGGAAGATGTAGGGGAAGCAGAGCGCGTTGTTGACCTGGTTGGGATAGTCGGAACGGCCGGTGGCGATGATGCAGTCCGGGCGCACGCGCTTGGCGTCTTCCGGCGAGATTTCCGGATTGGGATTGGCCAGGGCCAGGATGATCGGCTTGGCGGCCATGGTCGCGACCATTTCCGGCTTCAGCACGCCGGCGGCGGACAGGCCGAGGAAGATGTCGGCACCGTCGACGATGTCGGCCAGGGTGCGCTTGTCGGTGTCGCGCGCATAACGCGCCTTGTCCAGGTCCAGGTGGGGGCGGCCGGTGTAGAGCACGCCGTCGCGGTCCACGGCGAGGATGTTCTCCGGCTTGAGGCCCAGCGCCACCAGCATGTCCAGACAGGCGATGCCGGCCGCGCCGGCACCCGAAGTGGCCAGCTTCACCTCGTCGAGCTTCTTGCCCACCACTTCGAGCGCGTTGTAGACCGCCGCGGCGACGATGATCGCGGTGCCGTGCTGGTCATCGTGGAACACCGGGATCTTCATCCGCTCGCGCAGCTTGCGCTCGACGATGAAGCATTCCGGGGCCTTGATGTCTTCCAGGTTGATGCCGCCGAAAGTCGGCTCCAGCGAGGCGATGATGTCGACCAGCTTGTCCGGATCGGTCTCGTCGATCTCGATGTCGAACACGTCGATGCCGGCGAACTTCTGGAACAGCACGCCCTTGCCTTCCATCACCGGTTTGCCGGCGAGCGGACCGATGTTGCCCAGGCCCAGCACCGCGGTGCCGTTGGTGACGACCGCGACCAGGTTGCCGCGCGCGGTCATCTCGCTGGCGGCGTTGGGGTCCTCGACGATCGCCTCGCAGGCGTAGGCCACGCCCGGCGAATACGCCAGCGCCAGGTCGCGCTGGGTCAGCATCGGCTTGGTCGCGGCGACCGTGATCTTGCCCTTCGGCGAACAGCGGTGGTAATCCAGCGCGGCCTGCTTGAAATCGGAGTTCTGGTCGTCTTCGGTGGACATCGCTCGGGTCTTCGGGGGACTGACCCGCGATTCTACCGGCTGGGGCGTGGGATTACCGGCCCGGGGCCGGAGCGTTGTTGGTCAGTTGATCCAGGCGGATGCGGTTGGCGAACAGCGAGAACGCGAGCATCCCGGCCAGGCCATTCGCGCGACTGACCCATGGCGGCAACCAGCGCGGCGGCGCCAGCGCGCCGCTGTCGAACAGCGGGTCGAAGGCCTCCACGTCGGCCAGGGTCATCTTGCCGGCGAACAACCGACGGCACAGCCGCAGCCGATCCTGCTGCAGCGCGCGACGGAAAAAGGTGTGCACGCCGATCAGCCCGCGCAGGTACACGGTGTCCTTGGTGAACGCCGCGCCACCGCCGGTCGGCACGCCGCGGAATATGCGCTGCGCGGAAGAGAAACTCTCCACCGGACTCTGCCCGGCGGCGATGAAGTAGGCGAACACCTCGATGAAGTCGGCGCCGTCCATGGCCATGGCCACCGCCTCGATGCGCAGGCTGATGCGCTTCATGCGTTCGATGTCGATGCTGCCGGTGATCTGCTCGGCGAAGGTCGCCAGCCCTTCCTGGGTCTCGGTGGCGCGCGGCGAGGACAGCGCCAGGCTCGGCAACTGCAGTTGTTCGCGACCATTGAGCGCGGTCAGCGAATGCACCAGCGCTTCGTGCTGCAGGAGCTGGCGGCGGTCGTAGTCGCTGAACGCGGCGCCCTGGCGCAGGCGGATGCGGGTGGCGCCGGCGGCGGCCTTGGCGATCAGCTCCGGATCGAGTTCCACCGTGATCACGCGGGCGTTGAAGAAGTCATCGAGGTCGCCCTGCAGCTGCAGTTGCAGCGCGGTGGCCGAAACCGGCACCTGTTCCTCCGGCGCCAGCAGTTCGCTGTCCAGTTCGTTGGCGATGGCGATGAAATGGCGCGCGGCTTCGCGCGTGGTCGGGCC
>JAKFDG010000101.1:0-2542 GCA_036677285.1 Pseudoxanthomonas sp. | reverse complement strand
AGACCGATCGCGTTGCGGTCGCCGCCGTCGAAACCGAGCACGTCGACCTTCAGCTCCTCGCCCTCCACATCCGGCGACAGGCCGACGAAAGCCACCACCGCGTCGGCCTGCGCAATCGCGCGCTCGGCCTCGGCTAGTTGCGCGTCCGCCGGTGCCAGCCATTCCAGGCGCAGTCCCTGATCCTGGCCGTGATGCTCGATCTCAAGGCGGAGTCGCCGCGGCCGCGTGCCCTCGAAACGGACCTGCGCCTCGACGTTGCGACCGTCGGCGTTATGCACACCGGTGGCGACGCGCTTGTCTTCGGCGTTGCCGGCGACCACCAGTTCATCGTCGATGTACAGGCGCACCGGGTCGTGGCCGGTGCAATCGAAGCAGCGTGCCACGCGTACCGCCAACGTGTAGTCACCGGGACCAGGCGGTAGCAGTTCGCCGGTCCAGCGCACCGAGTAACGATTCTTATCCACGCCAGAAGCCGGCGCCACCTGATCCCAGTTGAAGCTGACCACGCGATCCTGACGCGTCACACGTGGAGCACCGGCCAAGTCCGGATTGTCGAAGTACTCGCCCTTCAAGCCCGCTTGCCCTTCGTTGCGCAGTGCGGTTTCCGGAATCATCACCGGCACCCCGGCGGCCAGCGGAGCGCCCTGCGCATAACTCACGCGCGCGTTGCCGAAGCGCTGGCGCAGGCCCTGCAAAGGCGTCACCGGATCGACCGAGGTCCCTTGGTAGTTGGCTTCCAGTGCAGCAAGAGCGTCGGCGTTCGGGCCAATCACCGCCAGCCGGGTGTCCGGCCTCAGCGGTAGCGCCGCGTCCTGGTTTTTCAGCAGCACCAGCGACTGCAGTGCCGCCTCGAGTGCCAGCTTGCGGCTGGCGGGTGCGTCGATGTCCTTCGCACCCAATCGTGCATAGGGATCCTGTCGGGGCCGTTCCAGTTCTCCCAGGCGGTAGCGTGCGGCGAACAGGCGTATCAGCGACTGGTCCAGCAGCGCCTCGTCGGCCTCGCCACGATCAAACGCCTGGCCCAGCGTGCGATAGGTGGTGCCGCAGTTGAGGTCGTGCCCGGCCTTCAGCGCGGCGGCGGCCGAACCGGCGTCGTCGGGTCGGAAATAGTGGAACTGGGTCATGTCGTAAAGCGAATCGCAGTCGGACACCACGAAGCCATCGAAGCCCCAATCCTTGCGCAAGCGGCCGTTGAGCAGCCAGTCGGCAGCGCAGGCTGGCGTGCCGTGCAGCGAGTTGTAGGCGCACATCACTGCGCCGGCACCGCCCTCGACCAGCGTGGCGCGGAACGCAGGCAAGTAGGTTGCTTCTAAGTCGCGCGGAGAAACGTCGACGTCGAAGCCATGACGGCCCGGCTCGGGCCCGCTGTGCACGGCCAAGTGCTTGGGTGTGGCGATCGTGCGCGGATGCTGTGGGTCGTCGCCCTGCAGGCCGCGGATGAAGCCGACCGCCAGTTGTCCGGTGAGGTAGGGATCCTCGCCGTAGGTTTCCATGCCACGGCCCCAGCGCGGGTCGCGGAAAATGTTGATGTTCGGTGACCAGATGGTCAGACCTTGGTAGCGCTTGTGATCGCTGCCCGGGCCGCCGGCTACGTTGAACTTGGCGCGCGCCTCGGTCGAGGTCGCGGTGCCGACCTGTTCAAGCAGCTCGGTGTTCCACGTCGCCGCCAATCCGATCGCCTGGGGGAACACCGTGGCATGGCCGCTGCGGGCGACGCCGTGCAGACCCTCGTTCCACCATTCGTAGGCCGGCACGCGCAAACGCGGAATCGCCGGAGCCGCGTTCATCGACTGGGCGATTTTCTCCTCGCGCGTCATCTTCGCCACCAGCGCGGCGGCGCGATCCTCGGCCTCGTCGGCGCGGATGGGCGCGACGGTCAGCAACGCGGCTCCCGCAAGAGCGAGCAGCGCCGCTGACGCGAAGTTGCAGGACATCCGCCCCGACAGAGAAGAGCGGTAAATCGCCATCATTGCGCTGCCTCGGGTTCAGCCGGTGCACCGGCCAGTGTGCTGGCCAGGTCACGCACCCGCAGCGCCGCGCGCAATTGCTCCTGCGTGGCCTGACCGCTTACCTGCACAGTCAGCGGTTCGCCCGGCAGCAGGTCGAAGGCATTGTCTGAGAGACGCACGTCGAGATCGCCGAACGACAGCCAGACCTCACGCGCCAGCGCGTCGCTGGACAAGGTCAGCGAAAAACCGTCGCCGTCCGCCTTCCACTCGCTTCGGACCTGCGATGCGGGCAGCGCCAGTTTCTTGGCGGCGTCGAAGAACACCAACTGGCGTGACAGTACATGCTCGCCATCGAGCAGCTCGAACACCGCAAAGCTCCGCTTCGGATCGGCGCCGTCGAGCAACTGCGCATCGCTGAAGTTGCCGACGCGGGTACTGCTCAGCGGCGGTAGCGTCGCTTTCCGCTCGCGGCGACTCAACTCCTTCCCCGCGAAATCCAGCACGCGTAGCCGCCAGCGTGCGGCCAACGGCGCGGTGCGGTCGGAGACCAGCGACAGCATGGTCGTACCATCCTTGCGCAGCGCAGCGGCCAG
>JAKFDG010000100.1:0-2012 GCA_036677285.1 Pseudoxanthomonas sp. | reverse complement strand
CGAGGCGCCGGTTTGGCCGTAGGGCGCGAGCGTCATCGGGATGCCGTCCTGCAGCAACAGCACCTGTTCGCTGCGCAGCGGATTGAGGCCGCGCACGCCGATGTTCGGCAATACACCCGTACCACTCTCGTCGAGGACGGTCACACCGGGCACTTGCCGCAGCGTTTCGTCGAGCGTGCGTGCACCGGTGTTGGCCAGGTCGTCTTCGCTGATGACGGAGCGGGCGCCGGGGTGCTTCTTCGCGGCACCGGAACCTGGCGCACCCAGCCAGTCAGCGGCGACATGCACCGTTGGCAGGGTCGCTGCTGTTGGCGAAGTTTCCTTCGCCGTTTCAGTTGTTTCGGCTGCCCCGGCATTCACCCCAATGGAAGCAAGCATCAAGTGGACGGCAACTAGTACGGGATGGCGGGCAAGGTTACGCATTTTTCTCCAGGTATTGGTTGTTTTGAAAGATTTCTGCCACCAGGTCTGCCCCTCCAGACAAGCGCATGGTGTACTTTACGATTGCAAATAAGAATGATTCGTATTAAGTAATAATAGCATGTCTTTTTCTGCAAAAAGGCGCTCAATTCAAGAAGCTTTGGCGCACGAGAGTTGACGCACGCATGGCGCATGTTTGCCGATCAGGCTTGACGGCTTGATCGGAAAATCACGGCTGCGCAAGGCCGACCACACCGCATCGGTGCTGCATTGGCGAACGCAAGTCGTCGCTACTTTTTGTCGCTACTTTTTATTTGAATGAGAACCGGGACGCGCTGGTGTTGCCGATGCGACGGGGTAAGGCGCAAGCCGCCCCCGGTTTTTGTTGACGTCCAGCGCGCCACCCATGACCGGACCTGCGCGTTGCGGGCAGGCTTCGCATTCGCAGACCTTGCAGCCCATGCCGATGGGCGTGGGCGCGGCTCGTCTGTGCGGGCTACCTCATCCATCGCTGCCGCAGCAGATGGTCGAGGGAGCAGGCTCCGGCCCCCCGGCACAGCAGCACCAGCAGCATCGCGGCCCACTGGATATGCGTGGGCCACGCCTGCGGGTAGACGAATATCTCAATGACCGCCGTCATGCCGAGCAGCACCAGCGCCACGGGCCGCGTCGCCAATCCGAGCAGCAGCAACACCGGCGCGGTCAACTCGATCGACACGGCCATGTAGGCGGCGACTTCCGGAGGCAGAAACGGGACCTTGTACTCTTCGCGGAACAACTCCATGGCCGTGGCCCAATTCGCCAGCTTGGTCATGGCGGAATTCCAGAACACCGTGGCAACGGCGATCCGCAGCGGGATGGCGAGGAGCGCGTAGGGTACGCGGTCCAACCACCGGACAAGCCGCACCATCAGGTTGTCATGTGCCGCCAGCGGCATAACGGATTGAGGCGAGTGTGTCATGTGCGAATCCTCCGGAGGTTAAAGTGCCAGCGTCTCGTGGGTCAAACTGAAGTTCGTGAAGCATCCGCGCGCGAGATGCGCAGCGAGCACGGCGTGCGGCTCGCCGCACGATGCCGCCGCCAGCGCCGCGCCCAATGGCTGCCCGGAAAACAGCGCCGCGGCAACGCGCCATTCAGGCTCGCTCAGGCGCACCGCTCGGACATCGCCGTGCGTTCGCTGAACCAGCAGCCAGACCGGTCCGTCTGCGAGGTCGATCGCCGCCATGGCGTCCTCATCACGCTCCAGGACCGCGTGCCAGATGGCGTCGGCGGGGAACCCGCAGCGCAGCAATTGCGCCGCCGGATGCGGTTCGAAACGCAGGTCTTCGAGCTCGGCTTCGCCCAAGGTCGCCAGGCGCGCGATCTCCAGCGGTTCAACGTCGGGCGCATGCAGGACGAGGTTGACCTGCCATTCGAGCCGGGCCAGGTCCGGCAGATAAGGCACCGACGCCGCCTGCGCAAGTTGCGCCAGAAATTGCGGGAAGTCCGCGCCATACGCATCCAGCCAGGCACTGCGTGGCGGGGCCTCAGCCGCGAACAGGCGCGCCGCGCCCTCGAAGAATTCCGGCCCGACCACATGCTGCACGGCCGGA
>JAKFDG010000099.1:0-7109 GCA_036677285.1 Pseudoxanthomonas sp. | reverse complement strand
ACACCGACGAGTGGGAATTCGAACGCTTGAACAACGCCGTTTACGAGCGCCTGATTTCCTCCTACGGCAGCGTCGACATGCGCATGCATGCCTCGGTCGATCCGCAGGGCTTGATGGATTGATTGATCTTCTCGCCAGCGCAAATGCGGCGAGAACCATGATCGACCCACGGATCCGATAACCAGAGGGCGGCAACGGCCGCCCCGCAACAAGCAACGATCAGCGGCTGTCGCGCTTGCCCTGGTTGTGGCGATCCTGGGTACCGATGCTTCCCTGTATCGCCTTCATCCTGCTTTCGGCCGCGTGCAGCTCCGTGGCCTTGTCCGCCGCCTCGTTCGACTGGAAACCCGACTCGGCGGCATGCCCGTACTGAGGATCCAGCAATTGCCAGGGCTGCGCTTCGCGATCGTGCGCCTGCTTCTGTTCCAGAAGTTCCTTGGTCCTGGCCAATGCCTGCGCAGGCGTCGGTTTGCGTGGCGCCGGCTTTCTCGCCAGTGTCTTGCGGGCTGGCGGATTGCGTTCGTCCACTGACGGTTTGGCGACGACCTTGGTGGCGGGCGTCCCGGCAGCGGGTTTCTTGGCGACGGTTTTCCTGGCGATAGCCTTCTTGACTGCAGGCTTCTTCCCAACGGCCTTTTTTACGACCGTCTTCTTCGCAGCCGCCTTCGTTATGGCTGTTTTCTTGGCGACGGCCTTCTTGACAGTCGATTTCTTGACCGCAGCCTTTCTGGCAGGCGCCTTCCTGGCCGTCTTGCGCGCCGCCGGTTTCTTCGCTGCCGAAGCCTTGGCTACCTTGCGTGGGGAGGCCCGTTTGCCGGCGACTTGCCGGGCGCCTTTCTTGACCGTTTTCTTGGCGACCTTGGCCGCCTTCTTCACTGGCCTGGCTTTCTTTGCAGGCTTGCGTGTGCTGCGGGTAGCCATCGCTCACAACCTCCGGTTCGTTTCACACAGGCCATTCGATAGCATGCGAGACATTCAGATCCGGTGATAGCGAATACGCGGTGTTCAGCCGCCGAACGAAGGGCTCATCAATTGCTGCAGGAAAAATCGCAACACCTTAGGCTCCATGATCAGCATGAAAAGCACGCCGAAACCCGCGCCCGCCAGGTGAGCGCTGTGGTTGATGCGATCGCCGCCGCGCCTGTCCATCCAGATGCTGTAGCCCACGTAGAGCACGGCATAGACGATCGCGGGCACCGGCAGGAAGAACACGAAGATCAGCTGCCATGGCGCCAGCAGGATGTAGGCGAACAGCACCGCGGATACCGCGCCCGACGCGCCCAGGCTGAGATAGTTCGGATTGTGCTGGTTCTTGAGGTAGGTCGGCAGGATCGAAACCACAAGCGCCGCCACGTAGAACACCGGATAGGCCCACGGCGAGCTGAGCTGGCCCATTACATCTTCGATTTCACGTCCGAAGAAGTACAGCGTGATCATGTTGAACAGCAGGTGGCCGAAATCGGCATGAATGAAGCCATAAGTCACCAGCCGATCGTATTGCTTGTGCTTGTCGATTGCAGGCGGCCACAGGATCAGCCGATCGGCCAGCTTGCGATTGTTGAACGCCATCCACGACACCAGGCAGGTGATCGCGATCAGCGCATAGGTGACAGGAGATTGCATCAGATCGCTCCCGCCGCGCGGTAGTTGTCCTGCATCGGGTAGCTTCGCGCATATAGCGCGAACGTAGCCGCCGCGACGAAAGCGAAGATCGCGAAGAAGAACATGAGGAAGGCGTTCTCGCTCAGCCCAGTGCCCGCGATCTTCGAAATAACCGTTTCGTTGCGCACTGCGGCGTTGGTCAGCAGGACCCACAGGCTGCCGAAGGTGCTGGCAAGGTACCAGAACGCCATGATCACGCCTTTCATCGCCTGCGTGGCTTGGCTATAGGCGAATTCGAGCGCAGTCGCGGATACCAGCACCTCGCCGAAAGTCAGCAACAGGTACGGGAGCATCTGCCAGGCCAGCGACGTCGGCACGCCCGAATCGATCTGCAGCTGGATCAGGCCGGCTCCGATCCAGGCAAAACCCGAGAACACGATGCCCCAGCCCATGCGCTTCAGTGCAGTCGGCTCCAGGCCCATGCGCCGCAGCGCCGGATACAGGACCAGGTTGTTGAACGGGATGATCAGCATCACCAGCAGCGGATTGAGGGCCTGCATCTGCCCCGCCTCCTTGACCAGGAAGCTCGGCCACCACCACTGGTCATGCGGCACCATCATGGTCTTGCCCTGCAGCACCCAGGTGGAGGCCTTCTGGTCGAACAACGACCAGAACGGCGTGGTCAACGCGAACACGATGATGACCCGCAACACGGCGCGGACGCTGTCGACCGCGGCGTCGGCATGCTTCCCGCGCGCACGCTCCAGCTGCATCGACACGCCGATCCCGCCGAAGGCGATCAATGCCCCCAACGCCAGGCAGGCAGTGATGACAAAGCCGAAATCCTCCGGCCAGAAACCGGGCTTGAACGCCCAACACAACAGCATCGCCGTCGCCAGCGCGATGCCGAACAGCGCTGCTGCCCATCCGGGGCGTGCCTGCCCTTCGCGTCGCGTAGTCAGCGCAGTGCGTGCGACATTGAAGAACGAGTCGGGATCCTCGCCGCGGGTCGGCGGCACCCGCACGTACTGCTTGCGGCCCAGCCAGAAGATCAGCGTGGCCACGAACATCAGGATGCCAGGGATGCCGAACGCGACCGCCGGTCCGTAGTTACGCAGGAACAACGGCATCAGCAGCGACGCGAAGAAGCTGCCGAAATTGATCGTCCAGTAGAAGAAGTCGAACACGACCTTGGCCAGGCTCTTGTTCGAACGGTCGAACTGGTCACCGACGAACGACACCACCAACGGCTTTATTCCGCCGGAACCCAGTGCGATCAGGAACAGGCCGGTGTAGAAGCCGGTCCGGTTGTCGTCGAATGCAGCCAAGCAGGCGTGGCCGGCGCAGTAGACCAGCGAGAACCACAGCACCGTGTTGTATTTGCCGAAGTAGCGGTCGGACAGCCAGCCACCGAGCAGGGGGAAGAAATACACACCGATCACGAAACTATGGAAAACGTCCTTGGCAACGCCTTCACGATCGCCTGCCGGCACATAAGCCAGGATCACGCTGCTGACCAGGAACTGCACCAGGATGTTGCGCATACCATAGAAGCTGAAGCGCTCGCAGGCCTCATTGCCGATGATGTAGGGAACCTGTCGCGGCAACCGCGCGGGCTGCGTTTCGGCAATCGTGCTCATCCGGTGATCCTGCAGAATATTTGAGGAAGGGTAACCCATTGACCATCCGCGAATCGACCTGCCGCGAATTGACGCTCCCGGTTAATGCGACGCCCGCCCGCAGCGGGCATCATTGGGTCCAGTCCTCCAAACACCCCCACCTATGCCCAAACTGATCTGGCTTCCACTTCTTGCATTCAGCATGCCTGCCCTCGCCGCCAACGATGCACTGACCACGGTTTCCGAACGGTCCGGCTTCACCAGGACCGGTCGCTACGAGGAAGTGCCGGCGTTGTGCGATGCGTTCGCGAAGGCCTATCCCCAGTCGGTGCGCTGCATCGATTTCGGCATTTCCCCGGAAGGGCGGCCGATGAAGGCCCTGGTGGCTTCCACCAGCGGCGCGCTGGATGCCGCGACCGCGAATGAGCGCGGCCTGCCGGTGGTGCTGATCCAGGGCGGCATCCACGCCGGCGAGATCGACGGCAAGGACGCGGGCTTCCTGGCCCTGCGGGAAATCCTCCAAGGCAAGGACGCGAAGGGATCACTGGACAAACTGGTGTGGGTGTTCGTGCCGGTGTTCAGCGTCGACGGCCATGAACGCTTCGGCGCATGGAACCGCCCGAACCAGCGCGGCCCTGTTGAAATGGGCTGGCGCACCACCGCGCAGGGCTACAACCTCAACCGCGATTATGTGAAAGCCGACGCACCGGAAATGCAGGCGATGCTGGCGCTGCTGAACGAATGGGACCCACTGGCCGTGGTCGACCTCCACGTCACCGACGGCGCGAAGTTCGAGCACGACGTCTCCATCCAGGTGGAACCTGTGCATGCCGGAGATGCCGAGTTGCGAAAGGCCGGCCGGTCCTGGCGCGATGCGGTGATCGATGACCTCGCCAGGCAGGGTTCGTTGCCCCTGCCCTACTACCCTTCGTTCGTGGTCTCCGACGATCCCACTTCCGGTTTCGAGGACGGCGTACCACCTCCGCGCTTCTCGCACGGCTATTTCTGGCTGCGCAACCGCATGGCCATGCTGGTGGAAACGCATTCCTGGAAGGAATACCCGGTGCGCGTGCGCATCACCCGCAACACCATCGTGTCGGTGCTGGAACAGGTCGCCCGGCACGGCCGGCAGTGGCTGCAGGTCGCGCACGACGCCGATGCCCGTGCCAGCCGGCCAGGCACACAGCCGATCCCGCTCGCCTATGCGGCGAGCAAGCAATCCCACCTGGTCGATTTCCGCGGTTATGCCTATACCCGCACGCCGTCGGAGGTTTCCGGCGCATTGATGACGCGTTACGACGACACCACGCCACAGACCTGGAAGATCCCCCTGCGCGACGATATCCAGCCAAGCGTGAGCGCCGTTCCCCCGGCTGCCGGTTATATCGTGCCCGTCGCCCATGCCACGTGGGTCGGCGCGAAACTGAAGCAGCACGGCATCGAATTCCACACGCTGGCCGCGCGCCCGAAAGCCGTCGTCGAAACCTTCCGCGCCGACGAAGCGACGCCCGCGCCGGCATCCGTCGAAGGCCACCAGCGCTTGACGGTAAAGGGCGAATGGAGGTCTGACACCCGCGACATCGGCGCTGGCGCCTTGTTCGTGCCGATCACGCAAGCCAAGGCGCGGCTGGTGATGTCGATCCTGGAACCGCTGGCGCCGGACTCGCTGGTTGGCTGGGGCGAGTTCAACAACGCCTTCGAGCGCAAGGAGTACATGGAAGACTATGTCGCCGAGGAGGTGGCGCGCGAGATGCTGGCCAGCAACCCGGCGCTCCAGGCGAAGTTCGAGCAGCGCCTGAAGAACGATGACAAGTTCGCCAAGGATCCTACCGCACGGCTGGAATTCTTCTACCGCCTGCATCCGTCCTGGGACGAGCGCTACAACCTGTACCCGGTTATGCGCAGCGATACGGACCTGCACTGACATCCACAGCGACGCCTGAATGCCATGAAGCACCTCACGACTCTGCTCTTCCTGTCCGCGTTGCTGACCGGATGCCGCACCATGCCAGCGACGTCAGCGCCGGAAACCGGCACGCTCAAGGTCGTCACCCTCAACCTCTACCACGACAAGGATGACTGGCCGAGACGTCGCGTGCAGATCGTGAGGACGCTCAAGGAACTGCACCCGGACGTGATCGCGCTGCAGGAAGTGATCCAGCACGAAACCGTCCCCAACCAGGCCGCCTGGCTGGCGGGGCAACTGGGTTACGACTGGCATTTCGTCTCCGTCGACCCGGCCGACAAAGTCCGGCGCTACGGCAACGCCATCCTCACCCGCCACCCCATCCTGCTCCGGGGCGAGCAACGCCTGCACCCCCTGGAGGACAGTCGTACAGCGGCTTTGTTGCGCATCGACGTCGGCGGACGCGCGCTGAACGTGTACGCCACGCATCTGCACTGGACAGATGAGGGCGGTGCCATCCGCGCTCAACAAATGGCCGATCTGATGCAGTACATCGCTGCGACCTCCGAAGGCATCCGGAGCATCATCGCCGGTGATTTCAATGCAACGGCGGACGCCCCCGAACTTGCCGCGTTAAGGAAAGGATTTGTCGACGCTTATGGTAGCCAGCACCCTGACGCGGACCTGGTTTCCAGCAGCACCTTGAACCTGAAGTATTTCGCGCCAAAGCGTATCGACCACATCTTCTTCCAGCGCGACGCCTTTGAGCCCATTTCATCGCAGGTCATCCTCGACCGTGCCGACGCAGACGGTGTCTGGGCATCGGATCACTTCGGCGTGCTGGCGATCTTCCGCACCGATGTTTCGAGCCACGAATAGCGATCAGGATCACGGAGCCTACTCAGCAGTTCGCGGGCATGGATTCCTCCTTGCAGCGAATGGGCGGCACTTTACTACCGGTCGCTCCCGCGAGACGATGCCTGCCCCGCTTGTGTGCTCCTTCCCCCGAGGACATCCAGATGAATGCACGAATCCTGCTCGTCATAAGCGTCATGGCGCTGGCTGGCTGCGCCATGAAGACGCCACCTGCAGAGAGCACTGTACCGGTGGATGCGGAACCTTCGCCCGCGGATACCTCGCACGCTTCACCGTGGGATGAAGCCAAGGCGCACGGCATCGGTTTCCGCGGCATCGGCAACGAACCGGGGTGGCTGGTGGAAGTCGGCGCCGGTGAAACGCCCGTGTTGCACGCCGAACTGGACTACGGCGAGCGCAAGGTCGAAGTCGCGCGCATGCAGTCCCTTTCCGGAATCCTGGGGTACGTGGGCAAGACCGCCGATGGCACCGAGGTGAAACTGCACCTGCAACGCGAGGACTGCAGCGACGGCATGAGCGATAACACCTACCCGGTCTCGGCCAGGCTCATGATCGGCGGCAAGACCTACGGCGGCTGCGGCCGCTTCCTGCAGGAATAACAAGCCGATGACCCGTCGCTCCAGAGCCCGCAGGCAGTCAGCCGCGCGCAAGCCCGGCTTGATCGCCATCGTCCTGATCGTGCTGTTGGCGGCCGGCTGGTTCTGGCAGCAACAACGCACGCACAAACCAGCGAGTACGGAACAGACCGCACCGTCCATCGCCTCGGACAGCGGGACGCTGAGCAAATCGCTGCCGCTGCCCGGATTGGAGCGTGAAACCGGAACCGCCGTGCACGATGAGGTCCTGCCCGCCTACCTGCCGCCGGAAGCACGCGAAACCCTGCGCCTGATCGCGCGCGGCGGACCGTTCCCGCATCGCCAGGACGGCAGCGTGTTCGGCAATCGCGAAGGCCGCCTGCCCGGCAAACCGCGCGGTTATTACCGCGAGTACACCGTGGAAACCCCCGGCCTGGACCATCGCGGCGCTCGCCGAATCGTCACCGGCGGAGAACCGCCGGAGGTGTATTTCTACAGCGATGACCACTACGAATCTTTCCGCAGCTTCAC
>JAKFDG010000098.1:0-10810 GCA_036677285.1 Pseudoxanthomonas sp. | reverse complement strand
TGCGCGTGCACCGCGAATTCTTCAAGGACCACTATCCGGCGTGGACTGCGGTGGGCACCACGGCACTGTTCTCGGCCGATGCGCCGATGGAGTTGCGGGCCGTGGCCATCATCGGTTCGGGCCGCGCGCCCAAGGCGGACATCCCACGGCCAGCATCGCAGCCCGCTCCCGGCACGCCCTGACCGGGGCCCGGTGCAGCGTGCATTCAAGCGGGCCTGGCTACTGTCGGGGTACGCGAAGATGGAAGCCGATGGAATTCCGGTTTCCAGTCAACCTCCTTCCTCCGCAGGCGCCTCATGAAACGACCCGTTCTGCTCTTCATCGGCGTGCTTGCGGCCGGTCATGCCCTGGCGCAAAGCGCCAGTGATCCGCTGGACCTTCGCGTGCCGGAACAACCCGATCAGGCATCGGCCGCAATTCCCCAGGGCGATCCACCCGGCGTCTATCACGGCGACACCAGCGGCAAGCCCGCGCCGCACGCCTCCGCCGACAGCGATGGCGACAAGGCGAAGGTGTGGGGCAGCTTCACCACCGGTATCGGCCATTCGAAGGGCTACGGCACGAGCCACTTCAATGCGGCCGACGTCAATGTCAGCAAGTCCTTCGGCGAGGGGGAACGCAAGAATACGGTCAACCTGAACATCCGTGTCGAGCAGAGCGATGGGCCGGGCTTCGGTGGACGCCATCCGTATTTCGACCCGGAAATGGAATACCCGCCGCCGCGTTGAGTGGATGCGATGGACCGACCGGTTCCCGGTCAGGGCACCCGCGCGCAAACCCATGCGTCCACGCACGCCACTCCCGCGCGCAGCAGGGTCTTCGCCGCCGCCTCCAGGGTGGCGCCGGTAGTCATCACATCGTCGATCAACACCACGTGTTCCGGCAGCGCTGCTCCAGCGCGAACTTCAAAAGCGCGCCGCAGGTTGCGCCGGCGCGCGCCTGCGTCGAGTTCGGATTGCGGGGCGGTTGCACGCGTCCGCACAAGCGCGTCCGACAGCAGCGGCACCTGAAAGGCACGCGCCAGCGGCTTGGCCAGCTCCAGCGCCTGGTCGTAGCCGCGTTGGCGCAGGCGGTCGTGGTGCAGTGGCACCGGCATCAAGGCATCGGGACACGGCAGCTCCGCCAAGCCCTCGACCATCAGGTCCGAGAGCAAGCGTCCGGCGGCCAGGTCGCTGTGGAACTTGAAGCGTGGCACCAGCCGATCCAGCGGGAAACCGTAGACGAAGGCGGCATGGGTTTCGCGCACCGCAGGCGGCTTCTGCAGGCACGCGCCGCAGCTGCCGGCGACCGGCAGCGGGATCGCGCAATGCAGGCAGGCATGGCGGTTCCAGGGCAGGGCCTGGGCGCAGGCCGTGCACAGATCCTGTCCCGCCATTCCCGGCTCGGCGCAGAGCAGGCAGCGTGGCGACAACAGGGCGCGACTGGCCCGGCGCAGCCAGCCGTCAACTTTCAAAGCATCCATGCGGTTGACAGCCTTGCTTCCGGTTTCCAGACTGCTTGGACTTTACCGCCGTGAGGCCTAGATGTCCGCTCCCACCCTGATCGCCCAGAGCCCCCTGCGCCACGACTGGCAGCGGCCCGAGCTGTTGGCCTTGTTCGACCTGCCGTTCCCGGAGCTGCTGCACCGTGCCGCCAGCGTGCACCGCCAGCATTTCGATCCGGCCGAAGTCCAGGTGTCCACTTTGCTGTCGGTCAAGACCGGCGGCTGCCCGGAGGATTGCGCCTATTGCCCGCAGGCCCAGCGCTACCACACCGGGGTCGAGGCGCAAAAACTGATGAGCACCGAGGCGGTGCTGGAAAAGGCGAAGCAGGCCAAGGCTGCCGGTGCCTCGCGCTTCTGCATGGGCGCGGCCTGGCGTTCGCCCAAGGACCGCGACATCCCCAAGGTCGCGGCCATGATCCGCGAGGTGAAGGCGCTGGGGCTGGAGACCTGCGCCACCCTGGGCATGCTCAGCGGCCCGCAGGCCGATGCCTTGAAGACGGCCGGGCTGGACTACTACAACCACAACCTGGACACCGCGCCGGACTTCTACGGCGAGATCATCCACACCCGCGACTACCAGGACCGGCTGGACACGCTGGAACACGTGCGCGACGCCGGCATGAAGACCTGCTGCGGCGGCATCGTCGGCATGGGCGAGTCCCGCGACCAGCGGGCCGGCCTGCTGCAGGCGCTGGCCAACCTGCCGGCGCACCCGGATTCGGTGCCGATCAACCGCCTGGTCCAGGTCGAAGGCACCCCCCTGCACGGCACCGTGGAGCTGGACCCGTTCGAATTCGTGCGCACCATCGCGGTTGCGCGCATCACGATGCCGCACTCTATGGTCCGATTGTCGGCCGGCCGCGAATCCATGAGCGACGAGCTGCAGGCGCTGTGTTTCGCCGCCGGCGCCAATTCGATCTTCTACGGGGAAAAGTTGTTGACCACCGGCAACCCGGACGTCGAACGCGACCAGGCCCTGTTCGCGCGCCTGGGCTTGCGGCCCATGCCTGTGCATGTGGAGACCGGAACCGTGCACGCAGACATCGTCGAGGTTGCGTCCGATTGCGAGCGCGCCGCCTGAGCGACCCGGGGGATAGCTGGCGGGTTTCGGTTTTCAGTCCGTGAAGCTGTCGCCAACTTCCAACCGCCAGCCACCAACCGATAACCAAAAAACCGAAAACATGCCCCGTCCCGACCTCCACGAACGCATCCACGCCCTGCGCAAATTGCGCATCGCCCAGGGCCGCGTGCGCGTGCGTCGCACGATCACCCGCCGCGACGGGGTGCGCGTGGAAGTGGACGGGCGTTGGCTGACCGACTTCTGCAGCAACGATTACCTGGGCCTGGCGCAACAGTTCGATGTGATCAGCGCGCTGCAGGATGGCGCCGCCCGTGATGGTGCCGGCGCCGGGGCCTCGCACCTGGTCAGCGGCCACCACGCCGTGCACGATGCGCTCGAGCGCGAAATGGCCGAGTGGCTGGGCTATCCGCGCGGCCTGCTGTTCGGCAGCGGCTTCCTCGCCAACCTCGCCGTGCAGCAGGCGTTGCTGGAAGACGGCGACGTGTGCGTGCAGGACCGGCTCAACCACGCCAGCCTGCTGGACGCCTCGCGCCTGGCCGGTTGCCGCCTGCGTCGTTATCCGCATGCCGATGCCGAAGGCGCCCTGCGGCAACTGCGGCATGCGCCGGAAGGCGCGGCGCTGCTGGCAACCGACGGGATCTTCAGCATGGATGGCGACGTTGCCCCGCTGCGCGCCTTGACCCTGGTCGCGCGCATGCAGCAGGCCTTGTTGTACGTCGATGACGCGCATGGCGTGGGCGTGCGCGGACCGGAAGGTCGTGGCAGCGTGGCCGAAGCCGGGCTTGGCGTCGCCGAAGTCCCGCTGCTGCTGGCCACCCTGGGCAAGGCCCTGGGCGGTTACGGCGCGATGGTGCTGGGCGACGAGGCGCTGATCCAGCACCTGGCCGAAACCGCGCGGCCCTATATCTACACCACCGCGTTGCCGCCGGCGCAGGCCGCGGCAACGCTGGCGGCGATCAGGCATGCGCGCCGCGACCACTGGCGCCGGGAAAAACTGCAGAACCTGATCGCGCGTTTCCGTACTGGAGCGCAACGGCAGGGACTGGAACTGATGGCCTCCGATTCGCCGATCCAGCCGATCCTGTGCGGCACTGATGCCAATGCCGTGTCCCTGTCCTCCGCGCTGGAAAGCGCGGGCTACCTGGCCACCGCCATCCGGCCGCCCACGGTGCCCGAAGGCAAGGCGCGCCTGCGGGTCACCTTGTCGGCGCTGCACATGCCGGCCGAAGTGGATGCGCTGGTGGAAGTGCTGGCGCGCTCGCGCGATGCCGTGCTCCGCTTCCGCGCGGCGTAGCCCGCGTGGCCTTGCATATCGAAATCGCGGGCAGCGGCCCGCCGCTGGTGTTGATCCATGGCTGGGCGCTGCACGGTGGTGTTTTCGCGCCGTTGGTGGAAAGGTTGTCGGACAGTTTCCAACTGCATCTGGTCGACCTGCCGGGCCATGGCCACAGTCGCGACGACACCACGCCTTTGACTTTGCAGGCGTGCGCCGGGGAAATCCTGGCGCGCACGCCGCCGGCGGTGTGGCTCGGGTGGTCGCTGGGCGGACTTTTCGCGCTGCATGCCGCGTCGGTGTCCGCCCAGGTCCGCGGGCTCGCGCTGGTGGCGGCCACGCCGCGGTTCGTGCGTGGCGATGACTGGCCGCATGCCGTGGAACGCACGGTATTCCAGCAGTTCGGCGCGGAACTCGTGCAGGATTATCGCCGCACGCTCGAGCGGTTCCTGGCCCTTGATACGATCGGTTCCGAGCACGCGCGTTCCGAACTTCGCACCTTGAAGGACACCTTGTATGCGCGGGGCGAGCCTGCGCCGCGCGCGCTGCAGGAAGGTTTGGCATTGCTCGAGAACGGCGACCTGCGCGACCTGCTGCCGACGCTGGCGATTCCGAACCTGTGGATCTCCGGACGCCGCGACCGCCTGGTGCCCCCGGCCGGCATCGGCGACGCGGCCGCGCTCGCGCCACACAGCCAGCACCTCGACATCGCCGGCGGCGGACATGCGCCATTCCTTGGCCATGCCGATCTTGTGGCCGCCGAAATTCGCAAGTTCATGGCGCAATTGGAACCGGCCCGCATGATTGTGGGAGCGACGTGAGTCGCGATCGCTTTCCGTCGCGACCTATGATCTTCACCCAGGGCATCGCGACTGACGTCGCTCCCACGAGAATCCCAGCAATTCAATGATCTCCGAGTTCGACTCCCGCCACATCCGCCGCGCCTTCTCGCGCTCAGCCTCCAGCTACGACGCCGCGGCCGCGTTGCAGCACGAAGTCGAGAAGCGCCTGCTCGAGTCGCTTGATTACCTCGGTGAGCAAATCCCGCAAGTGGTGCTGGATGTCGGCAGCGGCCCCGCACACGCGGCGGCGGCGATGCGCAAGCGCTGGCCCCATGCGCAGGTCATCGCAATGGACCTGGCCCTGCCGATGCTGCGCGAGGCGAAGAAGCAGTCCGGCTGGTGGAAGCCCTTCACCCGGGTCTGCGCCGATGCGCGTGCCCTGCCCATCGCCGAAAACAGTGTCGATGTGCTGTTCACCAACCTTTGCCTGCAGTGGGTGGAAGATCTGCCCTCGGTGTTCGCCGGTTTCCGTGGCGTGTTGAAACCCGGCGGCCTGCTGCTGTGCTCCACCTTCGGCCCGGAAACGCTGATCGAACTGCGTGACGCCTTCGCCCAAGCGGATGCTGTGCCGCACGTCAGTCGTTTCCCGCCCATCGCCCAGTTCGGCGACGCGTTGATGCTGGCCGGCTTTCGCGATCCGGTGCTGGACCGCGACCGTTTCACCCTGACCTACGACGACCTGCCCGGACTGATGCGCGAGCTGCGCGCGATGGGCGCGACCAATGCGCTGCAATCCCGCCGGCACACGCTGACCGGCCGCGCGCGCTTCGCCGCAGCCAGCGCCGCGTACGAAATCCTGCGTCGCGCGGACGGCAAACTGCCGAGCAGCTGGGAAGTGATCTATGCGCAGGCCTGGGCGCCGCCACCGGGTGCGCCGATCCGTGGACAGGGCGAGGAGATTGCGTCAGTGCCGGTGTCGGCGATCCCGATCCGACGGCGCGAATGACTACGCAAGGCGACGATTCGTAGAGCCGGGCTTGCTCGGCCTTTTGCGATCAACCAACAGCAGCCAAGCAGGCTCGGCTCTATCAAGGCTTCTCAGCCCGACACCTGCGCCAACCACGCCTGCTGGCTGTAGAAGTGGGAGACCCGCGCGATGCGGTCGTCGCGGATTTCGAAGAACGCACCGCCCGGCAATACATACTTCTGCCCGCGGGCCGATGGCATGCCTTCAGCGGTATCCACGTATTCCCCATGCACCACATACTCGGCGGCGGCGCGGTCGCCATCCGGCGCCACCAGCACCACGATATCGCGCAACTGCTCGCGATAGCTGACGCGCATCCGCACCAGGAAAGCGGCGAAGGCCTCGCGTCCGGTTTCGCGCGCGCCCTGGTTCGGATCGTGCACGACATCGTCGGTCAACAGCGCCAGCATGCCGTCCCAGTCGCCGCGGTTGAAGGCGCTGTAATAGGTCAGCACCAGTTCCGTGGCGCGGTCCTGCTTGCGGCTGCCATCGATCTTCATGGGCGGCTCTCGGGGGCGGGGAGCGGGGGCGTCATCATAGCGCCGGTGCGGTCATGTGGATTCGATGAACAGATCGCGGTGGAAGAAATACACTTCCTGCAACAGGAAGCGCTTGCGGGTCGCGAAACTGCGGAAGCGGCTGGTGGGGGTGGACGAACCCAGCGCGTCGATCCCCGACTCCCGCGCCAGCCGCAATGCGCGCGCCATGTGCAGCGGATCGCTGACGATGATCGCGCGCTCGAAGTGGTGGGTGCGCATCAGCGCCGCGGCCTGTTGCAGGTTCTGGCGGGTGGTGCGCGATTCGGTTTCGATCAGGATCGCCTGCTTCGGCACGCCATGGCGCAACGCGTAGCGCTGCGCCACCTGCGATTCGGAGAAACGCGCGCCCTTGCCGAAACCGCCGGTGAAGATCAGGTGCTTGGCCAGGCCGCGCCGGTACAGGTCGATGCCATGGCGGATGCGTTCCTCCAGCACGGGTGAAGGCCGCGCGTCGTAGGCGGCCGCACCCAATACGATGATCGCGTCGGCGGGCGCGGCCTGGTCGCGTTCGCCCACCCACACGATCCAGGCGGCCACCCCCAACAGCCACAATGCCAGCAGCAACAGCAGTCGCCAGCTCCAGCCGATGAAACCGCGCCGCTGTCTTTTCCGGCGCGTGCTCATGCCGGGCCCCACGGCAAGGCATCCAGGTCGACGTTGCCACCCGACAGGATCACGCCGATGCGACGCCCGGCGAAGCGCTCGCGTTGTTGCAGCACTGCGGCCAGGGCGATCGCCGCGGACGGCTCGACCAGTTGCTTGGTGGTCTGCCACAGCAGGCGCATGGCCTGCACCGTGTCGGCGTCGCCCACCGTGATCACTTCCGCGCTGTGTTGGCGCAGCAGGGCGAAGTTGGGTTCGCCCAGGGTGCCGCGCAGGCCGTCGCAGATCGTGTCCGGGGTGAAGTCGAGGCGGCGTTCGCCGGCCGCCAGCGAGCGGGCGGTATCCGCCGCGCCTTCCGGTTCCGCCAGGACCACCCTGCACTGGGGGGTCAGCGCGGCCGCGGTAATGGCGCTGCCCGAAGCCAGGCCGCCGCCGCCCACCGGCACGACCAGGAAGTCGATCTTAGGAACCGCATTCAGCAACTCCAGCGCCGCGGTGCCCTGGCCGGCGATCACCCGCGCATCGGTGTAGGGATGCACCAGCACCGCGCCGGTATCGCGTTGTACCTGCGCACATTTGTCCTCGCGCGCGGCGATGCTCGCGGCGCAGGCATGCAGGGTGGCGCCGTAGCGCCGGATCGATTCGAGCTTCGCCGCGACCGCGCCTTCCGGCACCACCACGTGGCAGGCGATGCCCCGGGTCCGGGCGGCCAGCGCCAGCGCCGCGCCATGATTGCCCGAGGAATGGGTCACCACGCCCGCGCGTGCTTCGCCATCGGGTAGCGACCAGACCGCATTGCAGGCGCCGCGGAACTTGAACGCGCCGACGCGCTGCAGGTGTTCGGCCTTGAAGTGGAGTTCGGCAGAGGCTAGTGCATCCAGGGTGCGGGAGCGGAGCACCGGGGTGGCGTGGGCGTGCGGGGCGATGCGCGCGGCGGCCGAGAGGACGTCGTCGAAAGTAGGCAAGGGGGAGGGCATGCCGGAAAGATTAACGCATTGGCCGACCGCCACTGGAGGCAGCTGCAGGCAGTCGCGGCACCAGCGTGAATGGCGAGTGGAGTGGAGCCTGCCGTTGTCCGCGAAGGCAGTAGAGTTAAGCACTGATTCAATGCAGCGGGCCGATGCTGGTTCCCTGCAATGCGGGGGATCCACCATGAACATGCGCCTGTTGACCACGCTCATCGCCGCCGCCGCCCTCAGCGGCTGTGCCACTTACGACTATGCCGGCGGCAGCGGCGCCGGTGGTTACTACTATGGTCGGCCTTCGACCGAATACTACGGCCCCTATGGCGGGGCCTACGGCTATCCCTCGTACGGTTACGGCAGCTACTACTACGGCTATGGCTACCGCGACCCGTATGGTTATTACGGTGGCTATTACCCCTACTACCCCTATTACCCCCACTGGCCGCGCCCCCCCCGCCCTCCGCATACCGACCCGCCCGACCCGCCAACGGACCGTGCCCCGGCGTGGCGCAACCCCCAGGACGGTCGTTATCGTGAGTCCGGGCGCGTGATGATCCCGCCGCACAATCGCAGCGTGGCACCCACGGTTCCCGGCCAGCCTCAGGTGCGCAACCCGGGCGTACGCCAGCGCGTCGTGGATGGCGAGCCGCGGCAGATGTCGCAACCCGCCGCCCCCAGGGCCGTGGAACGGACGCGCCCGGTCGAGCGCGCGGCCCCGGAACGGCGTTCCGAAAACCGTGACCGGGTGCGGACCCAGGAACCCTGATCGTTGCTTTGCGCCCGCGGACGTCGCAATCTAGGCGGCGTCGGTTGACCGGTTGCGTCGCTTTTTGACGTGATTGGGGTGACAAGTCTCAATGTCGACGTTCGGTAGGGAAATCTGGATCCCCCCTGTTCCGGCCCTGCCGGGCGTCGGCGCCCACGCAGAAAGCCCGGCTCGCGCCGGGCTTTCCTTGTTTCGTGACACAGCAGACAAAAAATGGGGCCGGTAGTCCCCCGACTACCGGCCCCGGCGCTCCCCCGCAGTGCACATGGCTGGCCCCTGTTCCAATCCCAGCCTGCGCCCCTGGTCGCTTGTCACGACGGGTGCATGAGGGATATTGCAGAAACCGTGCCAAGTCCTTCCGCTGGAGCTCCCGGCACTTTGTCGCGCGCCGCGGCAATGCGAAACTGACGACCTCATGACCCACTCCTTCCACCAATACGACGTTATCGTGATCGGCGGCGGCCACGCCGGCACCGAGGCCGCGCTCGCCTCCGCGCGCGCTGGCGCCCGCACCCTGCTGTTGACCCACAACGTGGAGACGGTGGGGGCGATGAGTTGCAACCCGGCCATCGGCGGCATCGGCAAGGGCCACTTGGTCAAGGAAATCGATGCGCTGGGTGGGGTCATGGCCCATGCCGCCGACCTGGCCGGCATCCAGTGGCGCACGCTCAATGCCTCGAAAGGTCCGGCGGTGCGCGCGACGCGTTGCCAGGCCGATCGCGCGCTGTACCGCGGCGCGATCCGCCGCCTCGTCGAGGCACAGCCCAATCTGACGCTCTTCCAGGCCGCGGTCGACGACCTGGTGATCGAGAACAACCGCGTGCGTGGCGCGATCACCCAGACCGGGTTGCGCTTCGAGGCGCCGTCGGTGGTGCTGACGGCTGGCACCTTCCTCGCCGGCAAGATCCACGTCGGCGAAACCCAGTACGCCGCCGGCCGCGCCGGCGATCCGCCCGCCACCGCGCTGGCGCACAAGCTGCGCGAAGGCCTGTTCGTGGTCGATCGGCTGAAGACCGGCACGCCGCCACGCATCGATGGGCGTTCGCTGGATTATTCGGTGATGGTGGAACAGCCCGGCGACGATCCGCTGCCGGTGATGTCCTTCGTCGGCGACGTCGCCGAGCATCCGCGGCAGGTGTCGTGCTGGATCACCCACACCAGCGAGCGCACCCACGAGATCATCCGCAACGCGCTGCATCGCTCGCCGCTGTACAGCGGCCAGATCGAAGGCATCGGCCCGCGCTATTGCCCGTCGATCGAAGACAAGGTGGTGCGCTTCGCCGAGAAGGCCAGCCACCAGATCTTCGTCGAACCGGAAGGTCTGGAGGTCGCCGAGATCTATCCCAACGGCATCTCCACCTCGCTGCCGTTCGATGTGCAGCTGGAACTGGTGCGCAGCATCCGCGGCATGGAACGCGCGCACATCACCCGTCCGGGCTACGCCATCGAATACGACTTCTTCGATCCGCGCGGCTTGAAGTCCTCGCTGGAAACCAAGGCGGTCGCCGGCCTGTTCTTCGCCGGCCAGATCAACGGCACCACCGGTTACGAGGAAGCCGCCGCGCAAGGACTGATCGCCGGGCTCAACGCCGCGCGCCTGGTCCAGCAGAAGGATGCCTGGTCGCCGCGACGCGACGAGGCCTATATCGGCGTGTTGATCGACGACCTGATCACCCACGGCACCAACGAGCCGTACCGCATGTTCACCTCGCGCGCCGAATACCGGCTGCAATTGCGCGAGGACAATGCCGATGCGCGGCTGACCGAGACCGGTCGCGGTCTGGGCCTGGTCGATGACGTGCGCTGGGGGAAGTTCCAGGCCAAGCGTGAAGCCGTGGCGACGGAAACCGAACGCCTGCGCGCGCTGTGGGCCACGCCTGGCAACGCGCTGGGTCGCGAAGTGGAAGCCGCGCTGGGCGTGGCGGTCAGCCGCGAGACCAACGTGCTGGACCTGATCAAGCGCCCGGAGCTGGACTACGCGCAGCTGATGCGGGTGCCGTCGCTGGGCCCGGGCGTGGCCGACGCCAAGGTCGCCGAACAGGTCGAGATCAGCGTGAAGTATTCCGGCTATCTGGATCGCCAGCGCGAAGAGATCGATCGCCAGTTGCGCAACGAAGACACCGCGATCGCCGCGGGTTTCGATTACGCCAGCGTACGCGGCCTGTCGTTCGAGGTCATGCAGAAACTCGAGCGGGTGCGCCCGCAGACCATCGGCCAGGCCCAGCGCATCCCCGGCATGACCCCGGCGGCGATCTCCCTGCTGCTGGTGCACCTGACCCGTGCGCGACGCA
>JAKFDG010000097.1:0-1587 GCA_036677285.1 Pseudoxanthomonas sp. | reverse complement strand
CGATCGAGGCCGTGGACGACATGGGCTTCGTTCTCGGCTTCCAGCTGACCGTGCGCAAGCCCATCGCTGTGCCGGCGGAGACCGTCAACGCGCCGGGCCCCTCGGCGCAGCGCCCGCTCAATGCGGTTGCCGTCGACGAAAACGCTATGGTCAAGCCGCTCTCGCTGTCGCACGTGGTCTATTTCGTGCCCGACACGGCGAAGGCCGAGGCCTTCTACGCACGGCTGGGCTTCGTATGCACAGACCGTTTCACCGGGGTAGGCCCCTTCCTCCGGCCTGCCGGTACGGTCGACCACCACACATTGTTCATGATCCAGACGCCGCCGTTCATGAAAGGCTGCGAGCATTTCACTTTCCACATGGCTGGTCCCAGCGCCGTGATGCAGGCGGGCACGCGTTTCGTTAACAAGGGGTATCAGTCCTTCTGGGGGCCCGGCCGCCACAAGTTCGGCTCGAACTGGTTCTGGTATTTCAACAGCCCGCTGGGCTGCCATGTAGAGTACGACGCCGACATGGATTTGCATGACGACAGCTGGGTGGCGCGCGAAGTGCCCATGAGTGCGGACGCGTCGCAATTGTTCCTGTTTCAGCGCCAGGAAAAATGGGCGCCGGGCGGCCCACCGGGCCCGGCCGGCGCATGAAGAAGAATCAAAGCAATACGAGGAGACAAGACATGACTAAGATAAAGAAGGTGTTGATCGTCGGCGGCGGATTCTCCGGCATGTCGGCTGCCATCGAATTGCGCAAGCATGGCGTCCAGGTGGATCTGGTGGAACTCGATCCCGACTGGCGCTCCTATGGGGCCGGCATCAGCCTTGGCGGCGCAACGCTGCGTGCGTTCGACCGCCTGGGCATCTTGCAAGAGTTCCTGCGTCACGGCAATGCGGCCGACGGCGTGGAGCTATACCTGCCTGACGGGCAGCGCCTGGGCGAGTTGCCCACGCCGCGCATCGCCGGACCCGACGTGCCGGGCGGAGGCGCGATCATGCGCCCCGTGCTCGCGCGAATCCTGGCGCAAGCCACGAGGGACGCCGGTACCCAGGTGCGGCTGGGTTGCACGTTCAGCAGCATCACGCAGGACGCCGAGGGTGTGGAGGTGGCATTCACCGATGGCCAGCGTGGCCGCTACGATCTGGTGATTGGGGCTGATGGCCTTTACTCGAAGGTCCGTGCCGCGATCTTCCCCGACGCACCGGTACCGGCCTACAGCGGGCAAGCGGTGTGGCGCGCGGTCCTGCCGCGGCCGGCAGAAGTCAAGACCGCGATGATGTGGGTCGGCGGCCGCTGCAAGCCCGGCGTTAATCCGGTCTCGGCCACCGAGATGTACCTGTTCGTCACCGAGAACCGGCCCTTGAACGAACGCGTCGATCCCCAGGAATTTCTGCCGCAGCTCAGCGGGCTGCTGGCGGAGTTCTCGGCCCCGATGCTGCGTCGTATTCGCGATAGCCTGGACGCTGACTCCATCGTGTTCCGGCCGCTCGAGCACCTGCTGGTGCCACGGCCTTGGCATACGGGCCGAGTGGTCCTTATCGGCGACGCCGTCCACGCGACGACCCCGCACATGGCCTCGGGCGCGTGCATCGGCAT
>JAKFDG010000096.1:0-5470 GCA_036677285.1 Pseudoxanthomonas sp. | reverse complement strand
TATCCCGGTGGTGATGCTGACCGCGCGCGACGATGCGACGGACCGCATCATCGGCCTGGAAATGGGCGCGGACGATTACGTGGTCAAGCCGTTCTCCGCGCGCGAACTGCTGGCCCGCATCAATGCGGTGATACGGCGCACGCGAATGCTCCCGCCGAACCTGCAGATCACCGAAGCCAGCCGCCTGCTCGCGTTCGGCCAATGGCGACTGGACACGACCGCCCGCCATCTGCTGGATAGCGATGGGATGGCCGTCGCATTGAGTGGCGCGGAATTTCGCCTGCTGCGTGTGTTCCTCGATCATCCGCAGCGCGTGCTCAATCGCGACCAGTTGCTGAACCTGACCCAGGGCCGCGACGCGGAGCATTTCGACCGCTCCATCGACCTGCTGGTGAGCCGCCTGCGCCAACGCCTGCAAGATGATCCGCGAGAGCCGGCGTACATAAAGACCGTCCGCAGCGAAGGCTATGTCTTCTCCCTGCCGGTCACCATTGTCGGCGACGAGCAATGAGCACGCCTCCCGTCCACGGCCTGTCGCGACTGCTGCCGCGGACGATGGCGGCGCGTCTGTCCCTGATCCTGTTCGCTGGCCTGCTGATCGCGCAGGGCCTTTCCTCCAGTCTGCAGTTCTATGAGCGCTACACCGCCGCCAGAGCCATGCTGCTCACCAACCTGGACCATGACGTGGCCATGGCGGTGGCGGTGCTGGACCGTCTGCCCGCTTCCGAGCGCGATGCATGGCTGCCACGCATGGAGCGCAGGACCTACCGCTTTCTCCTGGGTCCAGGACAGACCGGCAGCGAGGTGTTGAGCAAGCGGGCACAACAGATGACAGACGGAATCGGTGCAGCACTCGATGGACGTTATCCGGTGCAGGCCAACACTATTTCGACCCTGCCCGAGCGTTTCCAGGTTCACCTGCTTCTAAGCGACGGACAGCCGCTCACCATAGAAGTAACGCCTTCGGTAATGCCGATAGCGGGATGGCTGCCGGTGTTGCTCGCTGCCCAGCTGATACTCCTGCTGCTGTGCACCTGGCTGGCGGTCAGGCTCGCGGTCCGTCCGCTGGCGCGACTCGCGAGCGCGGCCGAGTCGCTCAGCCCAAGCGGGAACGGACAGCGGCTCGAAGAAAGCGGGCCGGTTGAGGTCTCCAAGGCGGTGTCTGCGTTCAACGCGATGCAGGACAGGATCGCTCAACATCTCAAGGAGCGCCTACAGATCCTGGCCGCAATTTCCCATGATCTGCAGACGCCCATCACTCGCATGAAGCTGCGCATCGAAGCCATGGACGGATCTCCGGAACAGGAGAAACTCATCGGTGATCTCGATGAGATGCAGCACCTCGTCCGCGACGGCGTAGCGTATGCCCGTAGTGCGCACGGCGCTGCCGAACCACCGCTCAAGGTCGACCTGGATGCTTTCCTCGAAAGCCTCGTCTATGACTACCAGGATAGCGGCAAGCTGGTCGGCCTGATCGGGCGCGTCGGCGTGCCGGTGACTACGCGTCCCCGCGCCCTGCGACGCGTGATCGGCAATCTTGTGGAGAACGCAATCAAGTACGCCGGCACGGCCGAAATCGAGGCATCCACCGACAACGACGGCAAGGTATCGATCAGTGTGCTCGACCGCGGCCCCGGCATCGCTGAGCATGAGCTTGAAGCGGTCGTTCAACCGTTCTACCGGCTGGAGGCATCACGGAATCGGGACAGTGGCGGCGCGGGTCTTGGCTTGGCCATCGCCCAGCAATTGGCGCTCGCCATGGGCGGGGTACTCACCCTCCGAAACCGCCAAGGAGGCGGTCTTCAAGTCACGCTAACGCTGGAGCAGGACGGCCCCTCGCCACATCAGGGCATTGTCTAGTGTCCGCTTTGGGTCGAAAGCAGACAGTGGAGCGCACCTCATCCCTTCGGCTTCAGGGTAAATGAACTCGTTAGCTACGTACCGGTGCAGGCGGTGGCGAGTCCAGCCTCAGCGATAGCCGAGCCGATCCGATAGAAGAAAAAAGGTTTCTCTCGGGAGAATGAAGGCTGGTCGAGGCACGCTTGCGGCGCACTTGGGCCGGTTTAGTTCTCGAAGGGAAGAAACGAAATAGGCCCGCCGAAGCGAGCCTAAGTCGTTGAATCAATTGGCGTCCCCACGGGGATTCGAACCCCGGTGTCCACCGTGAAAGGGTGGTGTCCTAGGCCTCTAGACGATGGGGACGCAGTGGAACTTGTTCCCTACCCTGGATCGGCCTGATCCCAGGATAATTGGTGGAGCCAGGCGGGATCGAACCGCCGACCTCCTGCATGCCATGCAGGCGCTCTCCCAGCTGAGCTATGGCCCCACGGGCTGGAAGGGGCGGAATTCTAGCTAGCGCCCGCGAATCGCGCAAGCACTGTGTAACGAAAGACGGTGATTTGCTTCAGTTTCCATGCCCTCAGACACCGGCATGGACCGCCGCACAGACCTAATCGGTCGCTTCCAGCGCGACCATGGCTTGCTCGTAACGATGCAAAGTCGCCACGCCATGACCGCTTTCGGCCAGGTATTCCAGCCATTTGCCCAGGAAGGTGTTCATGCGCATGCGATGACCGATCAACTCCGCCGGCGGTGGGTACATCCCGATCACGTCCTGCCAGCGGCGCCCCACGTAGCAATGCGTGGCCTCGGCCTGGCGGGCGTCACGGTACAGGCGCACGAAGGCGGAAGGGTCCGGCTCGCCGGTCTCCGGATCGCGCAGGCCATAGGTCAACCGCAGCTCCACCGTGTAGCGATGGGTCTCGATCACATCCACATACACGTCCAGCCCGTCGCCGATGCTGGAAACATAACGCCCTTCAGTCAGGTCGCCCGGCGCGAACAGCCGGGACAGGCGCGCGTGGTTCTCCGCATACAGCGCCATCAGCCAGCCGAAACGGTTGAGTCTGGGGATGAGCGCGGCGCGGGAAATGGCCTGTGGCATGGCCCGATCCTACACGCTGGTTCGGGATTTCGGCAGCATTGACGGATCGCCGCGAACAGCCTAACTTGGGATTCCTCCGCAGACTTCGGTCTGCGCGATCCGCAAGCCCCCTTCAGTACATTTCGCGATGCAGGCCCAGGGTCGACATCACCTTGCTCGCGATTTCCTCGATCGACGTGTGCGTGGTGCTGAGCGTGGGGATGCGTTCCATCTGGAACATGGTTTCCGCCGCCGCTACTTCATGCTTGCAGGTTTCCAGCAGCGCGTATTTCGAATTCGGCCGGCGTTCCTGCCGGATCTGCTGCAGGCGCTCCGGATCAATGGTCAGGCCGAATATCTTGCGTCGGTACGTGCGCAGCCGCTGCGGCAGGCGGTCGGTTTCCAGGTCCTGGTCGGTCAGCGGGTAATTGGCCGCGCGGATGCCGTAATGCAGCGCCAGGTACACGCAGGTGGGGGTCTTGCCCGCGCGCGACACCGCCACCAGGATCAAATCGGCTTCGTCGTAGTTGATGGCGATGCCGTCGTCGTGGGTCAGCGCATAGTTCATCGCGTTGATGCGACGGTGGTAGGTCTCGAAGTCCACCAGGCCATGCGCCTGCCCTACCCGCGACTGCCGCATCATGCCCAGCTCCTGCTCCATCGGCTGGATGAAGGGGGCGAACACGTCCAGCATCAGCGCGCCGCTCTGGGCCAGCCCCTCGCTGACAGCCGGGTCCACGATGGAATGGATCACGATCGGCCGCGCTTCGTGGCGCTGGCCGGCAGCGCGGATACGTTCGGCCGCGTCCAGGGCTTTGGCGGTGTCGTCCACGAAGGAAATGCGGTCGGTAACGAAGCTGGATCCGGCGAACTGGGTCAGCAGGCTATGGCCGATGGTTTCCACGGTAATACCGGTACCGTCCGAGACATAGAACACCGGCCGCACGCTGGACATGGATCTGCTCCTTGGTGAACACCAAAAACCCCGGCAAATCAAGCTTGTGTGCGCTTGTCTTGCACTGCATCATATCGATTCTTCCCCGGACGCAGCCCTCGCCGCAAGTCCTCGGCGCGGCGCACGGTCTGCCTTGGAGCACTGCGCTTGAACCAGAATATCCTGTGGTTGCACGAACTGCGCTTGGCCGACCTGGCCCGCGTAGGCGGCAAGAACTCCTCGCTGGGCGAAATGATCGGCAACCTGGCCAACCTGGGGGTCTCGGTTCCCGGCGGCTACGCGACCACGGCCGAAGCGTTCAAGGACTTCATCGCCCACAACGACCTGTCCAAGCGCATCTTCGACAAGCTGGCCACGCTGGATGTCGAGGACGTGGACGCGCTGACCGTCGCCGGCAGGGAAATCCGCGACTGGGTGATCGAAGCGCCGCTGCAGCCGCAACTGGATGCCGACATCCGCACCGCCTACCGCAAGCTCGCCGATGAGAATGGCGGCGGAGATATTGCTGTCGCGGTCCGCTCCTCGGCCACCGCCGAAGACCTGCCCGATGCGAGCTTCGCCGGCCAGCAGGAGACCTTCCTCAATGTGACCGGCGTCGATGACGTCGTGCACAAGGTCAAGGAAGTCTTCGCCAGCCTCTACAACGACCGCGCCATCGCCTACCGTGTGCATCACGGCTTCAAGCACGAGGACGTGTTCCTGTCCGCCGGTGTGCAGCTGATGGTGCGTTCGGACGTGGGCGCCTCCGGCGTGCTGTTCACCCTGGACACCGAATCCGGATTCCGCGACGTGGTCTTCATCACTTCCAGCTACGGCCTGGGCGAGATGGTCGTGCAGGGTGCGGTCAACCCGGACGAGTTCTACGTCTACAAGCCGACCCTCCTGCAAGGCAAGCCGGCGATCCTGCGCCGTTCCCTGGGCAGCAAGCTGCTGCGCATGGTGTATTCGGACCAGCCCGGCGAGCGCGTGAAGATCGAAGATACGCCAGTCGAGTTGCGCAACAAGTTCTCCATTTCCGACGAAGACGTGCAGGCGCTGTCGACACAGGCATTGACCATCGAAAAGCATTACGGCCGCCCGATGGACATCGAGTGGGCCAAGGACGGCGTCAGCGGAAAACTCTTCATCGTGCAGGCGCGCCCGGAAACGGTGAAGTCGCGCACCAAGGCGACCCAGATCGAGCGCTACCACCTGCTCGAGCGTGGCGAGGTGATCTCCGAAGGCCGCGCCATTGGCCAGAAGATCGGCAGCGGCGTGGCGCGCGTGGTGCGTAGCCTGGCCGACATGAACCGGGTGCAGCCCGGCGACGTGCTGGTCGCCGACATGACCGATCCCGATTGGGAGCCGGTGATGAAGCGCGCCTCGGCCATCGTCACCAATCGCGGCGGCCGCACCTGCCATGCCGCGATCATCGCCCGCGAGCTCGGCGTGCCGGCCGTGGTCGGCACCGGCAACGCGCTGGACCATATCGAGGACGGCAAGGAAATCACCGTCAGCTGCGCAGAAGGCGACACCGGTTTCATCTACGGCAGCGCCCTGCCCTTCGAGCGCATCACCACCGACCTGACCGACATGCCACCGGCCCCGCTCAA
>JAKFDG010000095.1:0-8972 GCA_036677285.1 Pseudoxanthomonas sp. | reverse complement strand
TTCAGGGCTGCGATCATCAGCACCACGCCCAGCGCGTAACGCAGTCCCTTCACCGGCAACCAACGCAGTCCCAGCTGCGTGCCCAGCAAGGCGCCGACGGCAACAGCCACCAGCCAGATCGGCAAGGCCTGTGGCAGGGCGCCGCTGGCGTGGAGCAGGCCGGCCAGGCCGGTAAGCGAGTTGATCCAGACAAACGCGACCGACGTCCCGCTGGCCTCGCGGGTCGGCATCCAATGCGCGAACAGCAGCAACGGGGTCAGGAAGATTGCGCCGCCGGTGCCGGTGAGGCCGGACAGCACGCCGATCGAGGCGCCGGCCAGTAGGCCGGGCAGCCACGGCACGCGCCGGCCGCGGTCCTCGCAGTCGGTGAGTTCGGCGCGCGCGCCGCTGCGGAATACACCCACGGCCGCAACCAGCAGCACGACGCCGAGCAACAGCGAGTAGCTCTCCTTGGGCAATTGGATCTGTGCGGCGAAGAACGCGGCCGGTGCCGATGCGAGCACGAAGGGCAGCACGTTGCGCCAGCGCACGTGTCCGCCGCGCCAGAAGCGGAACAGGCCGATACCGCCGACCAGCAGGTTCAGCGCCAGTGCCGTGGGTCGCATCTGCTCGGGCGCGAATCCGAGCAATGCCATGGACGCAATGTAACCGCTGGCGCCGGCATGGCCGACGGACGAATACAGAGCCGCCACCAGGAAAAACAGGACCGCAAGGATCAGCTCGATCTCGGTCATGACTTGGCGGATGCCAGCCGCGCCAGACCACAGATGCCGGCGACGCGGCCCAGGGCTGCATAGAGCGTCGTCGTCGCCAGCCCGATCAGGGCGCCGCCGATCAGCGAGGACACCGGGGTCAAGGAGGTCGGCATGCGACTCCTAGAGCTGGTCGATCGGGAGTTTCAGGTAGCGCACGCCATTGCGCTCCGGTTCCGGGAGCGCGCCGCCACGCAGGTTGACCTGCAGCGCCGGCAAGATCAGTGCCGGCATCGCCAGCGTGGCGTCTCGTGCGCTGCGCAGGGCAACGAACTCGGCTTCGGCTACTCCATCGCGTACATGCACGTTGCTGCGCTTTTGCTCGCCGATCGTGGTTTCGCAGGCCACCGCGCGGCCGCCCGGGCCGTAGTCGTGGCAGATATAGACGCGGGTTTCATCGGACAGAGTGTCGTACAAATGCCGGATCGAACGATACAACGTCGCTGCATCGCCTCCCGGGAAATCGCACCGCGCGGTGCCGGCATCGGGCATGAACAGCGAGTCGCCGGTGAACAGCGCATCTCCGATCAGGTAGGCGAGGCTGTCGCGGGTGTGACCGGGCACCGGGATGGCCTGCGCCTCCAGTGCGCCGATTTCGAAATGTTCGTTGTCGCCGAACAAGTGTTCGAACTGCGAACCATCGGTGGCGAGTGCGCCTTCCGAGTCGAGCAGGGGAGCGAACGTACGCTGCACTTCGCGTATGCCGGTGCCAATCGCCACGACGGCATCGGGCAACCGCTGGTGCAGCCACTGCGCCGCCGACAGGTGGTCGGCATGCGCATGCGTTTCCAGCAGCCAGCGCACGTCGTAGCCGTGCTGGTGCGCGGTGTCGAGCAGGGCCTGCGCGGAAGCGATCGCGGTGCGCGCGGATTTGGCGTCGAAATCGAGCACCGGGTCGATGATCGCCGCGATGCGCGTGTCCGGGTCGGCGACCACGTAGCTCCAGGTGCCGGTGTCGGCGTGATGCTGCGGGTGGACGACGGGCGACATGGCGATATGCCTATTTCGTGAGCGTGGCGTTGAGGAGGGCCGCAAGGCGATCCGCGGCCAGGCGCACGCGCTGTTCGGCCAGGGCACGATGCGCGTCCAGGTAGCGGCTGTCCATGCGGTGCTGCGCCGGATACAGCTGCTGTGCGTCGATCAGGCGACAGGATTCGCCTGCCCAGGCCGCCGGATCGAGTGATTGCGCCGCTTTTTTCTGCCGCGGTGGGCGGGCATCGAGACGCGCGGCATACGGTTTCAACTTGAGTCCGGCCGAAGCGAGCAGGTAGTAGTCCCACACCGAGTGCAGGTTGGTGCCCATCACGCCATCGACGTACTTGTCGCGCACGTAGGCCTCCGGCGCGATGTCGGTGCGCAGGCTGACCTGGAAGCCGTTTCCTCCCTTGTCCTTGCGATTGCTGGCGTGCAGCGGCTGGTGCACGTCGCCGACGAAGTGCACCACGAACTTCAGCGCGCGCGCGCGCGCGGCACGGCTACGGCCGCGGTCGGCCAGGATCGCGGCCTGCGTGCGGATCGCATCGATCACGCAGTCGCCGTTTGGGCAGTCGCGCGAAGCGACGTATTCGCAGGTGGCTTCGGGCATGTTCACGTAGTGCCACTTCGCACTGCGCTTGCCCAGGCCGGGATCTTTGGCGCGCAACTCGTCGGCCCAGTTGGCGACGCCGGGCAGGGTCGGGTCGGGTTCGTCACGCAGCAGTTCCGCCACCTGCGCGCGCGCCTGCGGAGTCAGCTGGGTAGCGGCCAGGGCGGCAACCAGGCGATGGCCGAGCGCGCTCCATGCCGATGCCACCATCGGCAGCATCAGCAGGATCAGCACGAGCAACAGGCGGATCGGGTTCATGCCGGCAGTTTAGCCGAGGCCGCCGGTGACGGTGGGGCCTCAGAACTTCATGACATATGCCGCGCCGTAGACCAGCGGGTCGATATTCACGGTACCCAGGCCGGCGCCATCCAGTTCGACATCGGCATCGATGTCGATCCAGCGCGCGTCCACGCGGATCGCACCGCGCTGTCCGACCTTGAAGTCGATGCCGGCATGCGCGGCGAGTCCAAACGAGTTCTTCAGGTGCAGATCGCTACCCGCAAGCGCGCCAGTCGTGTCCTCGCTGAAGAAGATCGTGTAGTTCACGCCCAGGCCCATGAACGGCGAGACCTTGCCCGCGCCGTTGAAGTGGTACTGCAGCGAAAGCGTGGGGGGCAGGTGCTTGGTGCTGCCGATCCGACCCAGGCCGTCGATGGAGATATCGTGGTCGAACGGCAGCGAGGCCAGCAGCTCCACGCCCAGGTTGTCGCGCACGAAGTATTCGACTGTGATGGTGGGCCTGGCATCGGTGCCCACATCCGTCGGCAGGGTGCCGCCGGCCAGCGAACCGTTGCCCGACTTGGGGTTGACCTGGTGGGCGCCAACGCCCAGGGTCCAGTCGCCCTGTGACTGGGCCACCGCGGGCAGGGCGACGCTACAGAGCGCGATGGCGAGGGTGTGGCATAGCAGGCACTTGTTCATGGGGCAGAGCTCTCTTGGTGAGGAATGGGGGAAGTCTCCGCCGAAGGCCGGGGGTGCACATTGATCAGAATCAATCCGCGCCGGCCGTAATCGATGGCCTGTTAGAATGGCCACCCCTAAACGCTATCCGGACCGCCCACGCGGGACCGCAGGAGTTTTCGAGCAATGACGATCAAGGTTGGCATCAACGGTTTCGGCCGCATCGGACGCAACGTCCTGCGCTCCGCGGTGCAGAATTTCGGCAGCGATATCGAGATCGTCGCCATCAACGACCTGCTGGAGCCGGATTACCTGGCCTACATGCTGCAGTACGACTCGGTGCACGGGCGCTTCAAGGGCGAGGTCAAGGTCGACGGCAACAACATCATCGTCAACGGCAAGAAGATCCGCCTGACCCAGGAACGCGATCCGGCCAACCTCAAGTGGGACGAGGTCGGCGCCGAAGTCGTCATCGAATCCACCGGCCTGTTCCTGGACAAGGCCACCGCGCAGAAGCACCTCGACGCGGGCGCGAAGAAGGTGATCCTGTCGGCGCCGTCCAAGGACGACACGCCGATGTTCGTGTTCGGCGTCAACGACAAGAAGTACGCCGGCGAAGCGATCATTTCCAACGCCAGCTGCACCACCAACTGCTTGGCACCGATCGCCAAGGTCATCAATGACAAGTGGGGCATCAAGCGCGGCCTGATGACCACCGTGCACGCCGCGACGGCGACGCAGAAGACCGTCGATGGTCCTTCCAACAAGGATTGGCGCGGCGGCCGCGGCATCCTCGAGAACATCATTCCCTCCAGCACCGGTGCGGCCAAGGCCGTCGGCGTGGTGATCCCGGAATTGAACAAGAAGCTCACCGGCATGGCGTTCCGCGTGCCGACCTCGGACGTGTCCGTAGTCGACCTGACCGTGGAGCTGGAGAAGGACGCCAGCTACGCCGAGATCTGCGCCGAGATGAAGGCGCAGAGCGAAGGCGCGCTGAAGGGCATCCTCGGCTATACCGAGGACAAGGTGGTCGCCACCGATTTCCGTGGCGATACCCGCACCTCGATCTTCGACGCCGAGGCCGGCATCGCGCTGGATTCCACCTTCGTCAAGCTGGTCAGCTGGTACGACAACGAATGGGGCTATTCCAACAAGTGCCTGGAAATGGTGCGTGTGGTCGCGGCGAAGTAAGTCGCGCCGCCGTCCAACGGAATGTTCAAAGGAGCGCCCCAGTGGCGCTCCTGTCGTATGCGGTATAGCAATCCGCTACTGATGGATGCGTCGCGGCACTACCTGCCGGGACAGTGTTGCAAATCGCCGATGATTCACTGAGGCTGCACCAGCATACGCAAAGGGAAGCAACGCAATGGATGACGGATTGGCGGGATTCCTGGTTCTGCTCGGCCTGGCGGTACTGGCCGTGCCCATCCTTCTCATCGTTGCGCTGGTGTCGATCAGCGGACTCAAGCGCCGAGTGGGCGATCTCGAGCAGGAGGTTTCCCGGCTGTCAGCCGTCGAAGCGGCACCGACACCGACACCGGTTGCTGGCCGCCCGGGCTTCCGCGAAGCGCCAGCCGCACGCGAACCCACCCTGGCAGAACTGACTCGCCCAGCCAGCGTGCAGGCGCCGCTGGCGCCGCCACCGCAGGCCGCCACGCCGGAACCCGCGGCCGCAGCTTCCCCCCTGCCACCGCCATTGCCGGAAACGCCGCGCGCTCCGCCGGTACCGCCGTTGCCGCCGCGCACGTCCGTGCCACCTCCGCCGTCCAGACCCGATGCAGTCACGCTCGCCGGCCGCGCGATCAAGCGCTGGTTCACCGTGGGCAACGTGCCGGTGAAGATCGGCATGCTGGTGCTGCTGGCCGGCGTGGCCGCGCTGCTGAAATACGCCAGCGACCAGGGCTGGCTGACCGTACCGATCGAACTGCGCCTGGCCGGTATTTCCGCCGCTGCACTGGCCGGCCTGGTGTTCGGCTGGCGCCAGCGCGAGGACAAGCGCTCATTCGCGCTCGCGGTGCAGGGCGGCGCCATCGGCGTGCTGCTGCTGACCGTGTTCGCTGCCTTCAAGCTGTACCACCTCATGCCGGCCGCGCCGGCCTTCGGGTTGAGCGTGGTCCTGATCGCCGGGCTCGGCGTGCTGGCGGTGGCGCAGAACTCCAAGACCCTGGCCGTGCTCGGCATCCTCGCCGGTTTCATGGCGCCGATCTGGCTGTCCACCGGCAGCGGCAACCATGTGGCCCTGTTCTCGTACTACGCGGTGTTGAACGCGGCCATCCTCGCCATCGCCTGGTGGCGACCATGGCGGGTGCTGAACCTGCTCGGCTTCGTCTTCACCTTCGGCATCGGCACGTTGTGGGGCGTGCTGCAGTACCGCGCGGACAAGTTCGCCAGCACCGAGCCGTTCCTGCTGCTGTTCTTCGCCTTCTACCTGCTGATCCCGATCCTGTACGCGCGCAAGCAGCCCGCCAGCCGCGGCGACTTCATCGACGGTTGCCTGGTGTTCGGCACGCCACTGATCGTGTTCTCGCTGCAGGCGGCGTTGTTGATTCCAAACGACGAAAGCCCGCGCATGCCGCTGGCATTGTGCGCACTGGGGCTGGGTGCGCTGTACGCGCTGCTGGCGCGGTTGTTCATCCATCGCGAACGCTACGCTGCACTGGGCGCGTCGTACGCGCTGCTCGCAGTCGGCTTTGCCACGTTGGCGGTGCCGCTGGCCTTGTCGGCGCGTGCCACCGCCTCGGTGTTCGCGCTGGAAGGCGCGGCCCTGGCCTGGCTGGGCCTGCGCCAGCAGCGCTGGCTGCCGCAGCTCACCGGTGCGGGTCTGCAACTGGCCGCGGCGGTCGCGCTGTTGATTGGCGCATCGAGCTACTGGCCGGCCGAACCGGCCATCGCCAATCCCACCTTCATGGGTGCGCTGCTGATCGCCCTGGCCGGCTTCGCCAGCGCGTGGGCCTATCGTCGCGAGGAAAAATCGCACTTCGCCTTGTTGTACTACCTGTGGAGCCTGTCGTGGTGGTGCGGAACAGGGGTGCGCGAGATCGAACGCTTCGTCGAATTCTCCATGCGTGCCGACGTGCTGCTCGCCTTCGCCGCGATGACCGGCTGGCTGGCGGCGGAAGTGCATCGCAAGCGTCCGGCGCACGCGCTCGCGCTGACCACGCTGGCGGGTTTCGTCGCGGCGATTCCGCTGGCCCTGGCGCAGATGGACGCGCATGCGCATCCCTTCGCCGGGTATGGCGCCTGGGCCTGGCTGGCGTTCGCGGTGCTCGGCGTGCGCAGCCTGCTGTGCCTGCGCGCCAGCGCGGACCGCTTTGCGGGTTGGGCGCAGTTCGCGTGGTGGCTGGTGTGGCCGACGGTGCTGTCGCTGCTGGCGTCATGGCTGGCGCAAAGGTTCGAGCTGGCACAAGGCTGGCAGGTGGCGCTGATCGCGCTGCCATGGCTGGCGGTGCTGGGGCTATCGATTTTCCGTTGGGGCTGGTTGGCGATGCCGTTGGGCGAGCGCTTCGACGCATCCCGCATGGCTCTGCAGATGGTGTACCTGGCGGTGCTGGGGCTGTGGTGGTTCGCGGGGTTGTGGCTCTCGGGCGACCCGGCACCGCTGGCGTGGCTGCCGTTGTTGAATCCGATGGAACTCGCGCAGCTGGCATTCGTCGCCCTGGCGATCCGCTGGTTGTGGTCGGAACAGGCGCCGCTGTTCGTGCAGCGCCTGCGCATGTTGAAGCTGGCCAGCGCCGGATTCCTCATGGTCACCTTCACCACGCTGCGTAGCGTCCATCACTGGGGTGGCGTGGCGTGGTCCCCGGATATGCTTTCCACCAGCCTCGCCCAGACCAGCCTCACCGTGGTCTGGAGCGTGCTCGGCGTGCTCGGCTGGGTGATCGGCTCGCGTCGCGGCCAGCGCGGCCTGTGGCTGGCAGGCGCGGTGCTGATGGGCGTGGTCCTGGCCAAGCTGGTGTTCGTCGACCGCCAGCACCTGGGCAACCTGCTCGGTATCGGCTCGTTTATCGCCTATGGCCTGTTGTGCACGCTGGTCGGCTATTTCGCGCCAGCGCCGCCGCGCGCTACAACCGAGGAAGTGTCGGCATGAAACGTTTCGCCTGGATAGCCCTGTTGCCCCTGGTCGCGTTCGCCGGCGTTCGCGACGACTATGCGCAGCAATGGCCACTGACCCTGAGCCGCGACGATGCCGGCGCATATCGGCTGGTGCTGGATCGCGAGGTGTATTCGCGCATCCACGCGGCCAATCTGCAGGACGTGGAAGTCGTCAACGCGGAGGGCGTGGCGGTGCCGTCCGCCCTGTTCGCACCCGAACAGCCGCTGGCGCAGGCGGCGCGCAAGGTCGAGTTGCCCTGGTTCGCATTGCCCAGCCAGCCTGGCGGCGTGGCTCAGGACATCACTTTGATCAGCGAACGCAACGCCGACGGCAGCGTGCGCGCGATCGCCACGCGGGTGACCGATGCAGGCGCGCAGGTCGCTTCCTCGCGCGAGTTGCTCATCGACGCCAGCCGCCTGCGCGAACCGGTGGCGGCGCTCGAACTGGACTGGGCCGCGGGCGAGGGCACGCTCAACGCTGGGTATCGGATCGAAGGCAGCGACGACCTGCGCAATTGGAACGTGCTGAACGAACGCGGGCAACTGGTCGATCTTGCGCGTGGTGGCGAACGGCTGAAGCAGAACCGGATCGACGTCGCGGGTGGTTCCCGCTATCTGCGGCTGGTGCCACTGCAGCAAGGCGTCACGCCGCAGATCACGGTGGTACGCGCCGAACTCGCTTCACCCCCGGCAGCGCAGGCTTGGCAGTGGGAAGAAATCGACGGCAAGCGCATTGTGGAAAAGGACGGCGTGGCGTCCTTCCATTACCAGGTCAGTGGTCGCTATCCGTTCGAGCGCGCAGACGTGCTCCTGCCCGGCAACAACACCAACGAGTGGGTGCTGGCATCGCGCGATGACGAGGAAGCGCAATGGCAGCCTGCGGCCGCGCCGTGGATGGCGTTCCAGGTCGAAGGTGGCGATGCTTCCAATCGTTCGCCGCCGCAGCCGCTGCAGCAGGTGATGCGCGATCGCCATTGGCGCCTGCTTCCGAAGACCGATGTGCATGGCGCATTGCCGAAACTCAGGCTCGGCTACCGCCCGGAAGTCGTCGTATTCCTCGCCCAGGGCAAGGGCCCCTATTCGCTGGTAGCCGGCAGCGCCCGCGCCAAGCGCGCCGATGCACCCTTGCCGCAGCTGGTGGACGCGATGCGTACGCAGCGCGGCCAGGAGTGGCAGCCTGCCACCGCCTACCTCGGCAAGGCGCAGGCGCTCGCCGGTGACCAGGCGCTGACGCCTGCGCCGATCGAACGCGACTGGAAGGCATGGTTGCTATGGGCGTTGCTGATCGGCGGCGCGCTGATCGTTGCGGGGTTCGCCTTCAGCCTGTTGAAGAAGCCGTCCGCCAATCCGTAGGGCGGGTTTCAACCCGCCATCCGGATATCTCGCGACTGCCCTATCGGCGGGTTGAAACCCGCCCTACGGATCGCGCGCGTTGCCGGACGCCTTTCGAGCCCGGACAATGCGCATCTGCCCCGCACACGGAAAACGCCCATGTCCATCCTCCGCATGACCGACCTCGATCTCGCCGGCAAGCGCGTGCTGATCCGCCAGGACCTCAACGTGCCGATCGACAATGGCCGCATCACGTCCGAGCAGCGCATCACCGCGTCGCTGCCCACGCTGAAGCTGGCGCTGGAGAAGGG
>JAKFDG010000094.1:0-2877 GCA_036677285.1 Pseudoxanthomonas sp. | reverse complement strand
GCGGTTTCGGTCAGTTCCAGGTGCAGGCGCGAGGCCGGCAGGCCGGTGTCGCGCAGGCAGGAGGCGACCTCTTCAGGCAGGTCGCCGCTGCGCAGCTGCCGTGGCGACACGTTCACCGACACGAACAGCGGCTCCGCCAGGTCCTGGCCTTCGCCCCAGCGAGCGGCGGCGGCGCAGGCATCACGCAACACGCGTGGGCCGATCGCCTCGATCAGACCGCTCTGCTCGGCGACGTCGATGAACACCGACGGCGCGACCATGCCCATTTCAGGGTGCTGCCAGCGCAGCAGCGCCTCGGCGCCGACGATGCGGTGGTCGACGAGCCGCAGGATCGGCTGGTAGACCAGGCTCAGTTCGCCGCGTTCCCACGCGCCACGCAATTCCTGCTCCATGTGCACGCGGCGTTCCACCGCCTGGTCCATGGCGCGGCTGTAGAAGCGGTAGCAATTCTTGCCAGCCACCTTGGCCTGGTACATGGCGATGTCGCCATTCTTCATCAAGGCGGTGGCGCCGGAAGCATCCTCGGGGAACAGGGTGATGCCGATCGAGGTTCCGAGGAACACCTGGCGGCCTTGCACGACCAGGGGCTGGCCCAACTCCTTCACCAGCGCCTCGGCGAGCTCGGTGGCCGCGGCGCGCACGTCGCCGTCCTGGATCAGGATCACGAATTCGTCGCCGCCGAAGCGCGCCAGCAGCGATTCGTCGCCTCCCATGCGCTCCACCGTATTGCGGATGCGGTTGGCGAACTGGATCAGCACGTCGTCGCCGGCCTCGTGGCCGAGAGTGTCGTTGACACGCTTGAAGTCGTCGATGTCGGCGAACAGCAGCGCCAGCTGGCGGCCCGCGCCACGCAGCATCATCAGGCGGTGGTCGAGGCCCTCGCGGAAGGCGAGCCGGTTGGTCAATCCGGTCAAGGCGTCGGTATAAGCCATGCGCCGCACGTCGCGGTCATGGCGCGCGATGCTGTCGTTCATGTTGCCGAAGGCGCGCACCAGGTCGCCGACTTCGTCCTGACGATCGCTGACCATGCGCTCGGCATCGTAGTTGCCCACCCCGATCGCATGCGCGGCATCGGCCAGTTGGCGGATCGGTTTCACCAGCGTGCGCTGCACGTACCAGGCGATGCCGACGCAGGCCACCACCAGGGCCCCCAGCAGCAGCACGAACCAGTCCATGTGCCGCTTGCCCAGCTCCAGCAGCCGGCTTTTCAGGTTGTCCGCGGCCCGCTCCTCGTTGGCACGGACTTCCGCCAGCGAAAACCCCACCCGCACCCCGCCGATGCGCTCGTTGCCGATGCTGATCGCCTGCGACACGTCCACTACCTGCTGCGACCACTGGGTCAGCAGCTGGCTGGACGACACCGCCGCGCGCGCCAGCGGATCGGTCATGGCCTGGCCATAGGTGGCGATGTCGTAAGAACCGTCGTGCACGATATTGCCGGCCGCGTCGTAAACCAGCACATACGCGACATCGGGTTGGCGGGCAGCGGCACGCACGGTGATGCCGATCGCGTCCAGGTCGGAGTAATACAGCGGATTGGTCAGCGAATCGGCCAACTGCTCGACCATGGCCTCGCCGCGCCGGTTGAGCGAGTCCGCGGCCATGGCCTGCATCGCTTCGCGGCCGAGCACGTCGACTTCGCGCTGCATCATCGCCTGCCGCTGCAGCAACACGGCCAGCAGCGCCAGCACCACCGCCAGGGTGATCGTCATCGCTACCAGGAACCTGGCCTGCAGGCCGAAACGGAGGTTCATTCGACCTGCTCGCGCACGCGCGCGGCGCCGTCACGCAGGCGATCGAGGCCGAGTTGCGATGCCGAATCCACCGGCAGGAAGCGCGTAGTGCGGAAGAACAGGGCCATGGCCTCGCGTGCCGCTGGGTCGTCCGCCGCTTCCAGTAGCACTTCGCGCAGACGAGCCTCCACCTTTGGGTCGAGGTTGCCGCGCACCATCTCGAGCGCACGGGGATAGTCCGGGGTCTGGTTGATGACCTTCATGTCCTTTCGGAAAGCCGGCGGCATGCGCCGCGCGTCGTCCCAGTCCAGGCTGCTGATCACCCCGGCATCCACCAGCCGCTTGTGCACCCAGGTGGCGATGTTCAGCTCGGAACGCGCGAATACGTAACCCACCGAATCCGGCGTGGGCCGGTCCAGCGGCGACAACAGGATCTCCATCTGCAGGCCCCGGTCCAGCAGGACCGCCGCAGGTACGAGGTAGGCGCTGGTGGAAGCGGTGCTCTGGAACGCGATGGTGCGGCCTTCCATATCGGCCAGGCTATTGATGCCGCTGTCCTTGCGCGCGAAGAACACCGTGTGATACCGGCTCACTCCACCACGCTCGGTCAACAGCAGCGGCTTTGCGCCCGCGCGTTTCTGCAGTTGCACGCCGGTACCGGAGGTTTCGGTGACCCAGTCCACGCGTCCGCGGCGCAGGTAGCTGGTCATCTGCTGCGCGTCGCGCGCCATCAGGATGCGGCCCTCGGTGATGCCGACGTCGCGCATGCGCGGAATTACATAATCCAGCAGGGGCTTGAGTTGTTCGTAGTGCGCCTTGGGGTCGTCGCTGATGCGGCCGATGACCAGCACGTTGCCGTTGTCGGCGACCCGGGCCGGTGCGGCGGACGCGGCACCAGCAACCATACCCAGTGACAGCAGAGCAAGGCCAAACCATCTAGTACGCAACGTCGGCGCCCGCAATAATGACAGAGGCGAGACTAGCCGAAACCCGTAGCCAAGGGTAGTTTTCAGACCTTATTTCCTCCCGCCAGCCGCGCCATCCTTTGGGCATCGGCGAGGATGCCGCGCAACAGGCGCACTTCCTGCTCATTCAGGCTTGCGCGCAGGAACAGCCGGCGCAATTTACGCATCGCGGATTCCGG
>JAKFDG010000093.1:0-2254 GCA_036677285.1 Pseudoxanthomonas sp. | reverse complement strand
TTACTTTCCGTCCATATCCTGAACACTGAAACCCGGCAGGGTTGTGGAAATCCGCCAGACAGGCCTCATATTGTGGGGAACGGCAGTCGGAGTAACCCATGTTCAGCAAAGATCTCGAGCAAACCATCGGCCAGTGCTACAAGCGCGCACGGGAAGCCCGGCATGAATTCATGACCGTCGAGCACCTGCTGCTGGCATTGCTGGACAACACCTCCGCGCAGGCCGTGCTCAAGGCCTGTGGGGGCGACGCCCCGCGCCTGCGCAACGACCTGGAGCAGGCCATCGAGGCCTCGGTTTCGCGCCTGGGCGAGGACGACGGCCGCGATACCCAACCCACCCTGGGCTTCCAGCGCGTGCTGCAGCGCGCGGTTTACCACGTGCAGTCTTCCGGCAAGAAGGAGGTCACTGGCGCCAACGTGCTGGTAGCGATCTTCGGCGAGAAGGATTCGCACGCGGTCTATTTCCTGACCCAGCAGGACGTCACCCGCCTGGACGTGGTCAATTACCTGTCGCACGGCATCGCCAAGCAGGGCGAAGACAACGAATCGTCCGGCCAAGCCGATAGCGAGGGCAAGGCAGGGGAAGGCGGTGACGGTGACGGCAAGGGCGACGCGCTGGCCGAATTCGCCAGCAACCTCAACGATCTGGCCCGCCACGGCAAGATCGACCCGCTGGTCGGCCGCGCCGACGAAGTGGAGCGCACCATCCAGGTGCTGTGCCGCCGCCGCAAGAACAATCCGCTCTACGTGGGCGAAGCTGGCGTGGGCAAGACCGCACTGGCCGAGGGCCTGGCCAAGCGCATAGTGGAAGGCGAGGTGCCGGACGTACTGCTGGACGCCACCATCTACGCCCTCGACCTGGGTGCGCTGGTGGCTGGCACGAAATACCGAGGCGACTTCGAGAAGCGGCTCAAGGGCGTGCTGGCGTCGATCAAGAAACTACCGGGCGCGATCCTGTTCATCGACGAGATCCACACCATCATCGGCGCCGGGTCCGCCAGCGGCGGTACCATGGACGCCAGCAACCTGATCAAGCCGGCATTGGCCTCGGGCGACCTGCGCTGCATCGGTTCCACCACTTTCCAGGAATACCGCGGCATCTTCGAGAAGGACCGTGCCCTGGCACGCCGCTTCCAGAAGATCGACATCGTCGAACCCACCGTGGGCGAAACCTTCCAGATACTGCAGGGCCTGAAGCCAAAGTACGAGGCCCATCACGGCGTGACCTACGCCGATGAAGCCCTGCAGGCGGCGGTGGACTTGTCGGTGAAGCATATTGGCGATCGCCTGCTGCCGGACAAGGCCATCGACGTGATCGACGAAGCCGGCGCCCGCCAGCGCCTGCTGCCGGTCAACGTGCGCAAGGAACTGATCGACGTCGAGGAAATCGAGACCATCGTGGCCAAGATGGCGCGGATCCCCGCCAAGCAGGTCTCCACGTCGGACAAGGACGTGCTGCAGCACCTGGAGCGCAACCTGAAGATGGTGATCTTCGGCCAGGATCCGGCCATCGAGACGCTGGCGTCGGCGATCAAGCTGGCGCGCTCGGGCCTGGGCAACCCGGACAAGCCGATCGGCAACTTCCTGTTCGCTGGTCCCACCGGTGTGGGCAAGACCGAGGTGACCAAGCAGCTCGCGCTGCAGCTGGGCATCGAGCTGGTCCGCTTCGACATGAGCGAATACATGGAATCGCATTCGGTCAGCCGCCTGATCGGCGCGCCTCCCGGTTATGTCGGTTTCGACCAGGGCGGCCTGCTGACCGAGAAGATCGTCAAGACCCCGCACTGCGTGCTGCTGCTGGACGAGGTGGAAAAGGCGCATCCGGACATCTTCAACATCCTGTTGCAGGTCATGGACCGCGGCATCCTCACCGACACTAACGGCCGCGAGGCCAATTTCAAGAACGTGATCCTGGTGATGACCACCAATGCCGGTGCGGCCCAGGCGGCGCGGCGCACGATCGGCTTCACCCAGCAGGACCACTCCACCGACGCGATGGAAGTGATACGCCGCAGCTTCACCCCGGAATTCCGCAACCGCCTCGATGCAGTGGTGCAATTCCAGGGCCTGGGCTTCGATCACATCCTGCGGGTAGTGGACAAGTTCCTGATCGAACTGGAAATGCTGCTGCAGGAGAAGCACGTGAGCCTGTCCAGCACTCCGGCGGCCCGCGACTGGCTGGCCCAGCATGGCTTCGACCCGCTCATGGGCGCACGCCCGATGTCGCGGTTGATCCAGGACAAGGTGAAGCGCGT
>JAKFDG010000092.1:0-3481 GCA_036677285.1 Pseudoxanthomonas sp. | reverse complement strand
AATGTCACAAGTCAGCCCCCTCAAACGTCTTGAGTCTGTGTATCCCAACCATGACTCAAAGGTAAAACCATGAACGAACCCCGCCTCCACTGGACCGACATCTCTCCCAAGGCCTACCAGGCCATGGCCGGCGTCAACGCCGCCACCGCCAAGTCTTCGCTCGGCCCCGTCCTGATGGAACTCGTGCAGACGCGCGTGTCCCAGCTCAATGGCTGCGCCTTCTGCCTGGACATGCATGCACGCGATCTGCGCAAGCATGGCGAGACCTGGCAGCGCATCAACAGCCTGTCGACCTGGCGCGAAACCGGCCTGTACAGCAAGCGCGAGCGCGCCGCGCTGAACTGGGCCGAGACCATGACCAAGCTGGTCGAGTACCACGGCAGCCGGGATGCCGACTTCGACGCACTGAAGACCCAGTTCAGTGACCAGGAAATCGTCGAGCTCTGCTGGACGATCGCACAGATCAACACCTGGAATCGCATGGCCATCGGCATGCAGATGCCGGTGCTCGAAAAGCCCATCCAATGAGCGCCCACCGAAGACGCTTTCTCGCTCGCTGAACGAGATCCAGGCGATTTATGCACGGCACGATGGTTTTCTTCAACGACGGGGACAGCAGATTTTCCCCGCGTTGTCACAACCGACCATCGTCAAACGTCTTGTGTCGTATGGATGGCAACAGGGTGTCGCCGTCCTTGATTCTCCCTATGCAATGAAGGACTTAATATGAAAATCGTCATCATCGGAGGCAGCGGCCTCATCGGCAAGAAACTTGCGGCCTTGCTTCAGCAGGCCGGGCATGAGGTGGCTGCGGCATCCCCGTCGTCGGGCGTCAACGCGGTGACTGGAGAAGGACTCTCTCAGGCGCTGGCCGGCGCTGATGTCGTGGTTGACGTGACGAACTCGCCGTCGTTCGAGGACGAGGCAGTGATGAATTTCTTCAAGGCGTCGACCCAGAACCTGCTCGCCGCCGAACTCGCCGCGGGCGTGCGCCATCATGTGGCGCTGTCAGTTGTGGGGTCTGAACGCGTGCCCGAAAGCGGCTACTTCCGCGCCAAGGTGGCCCAGGAGTCCATCATCAAGGGCTCCACAGTGCCGTACACGATCGTCCGGGCCACCCAATTTTTCGAGTTCCTGGCATCCATTGCCTATGTGAGCACCCAGGGCCAGACGGTGCGTGCGTCGTCGGCCCGGTTGCAGCCGATCGCGGCTGACGATGTCGCTGCCGCGCTTGCGAAGGTTGCCACCGAGGCACCGCTGAACGACACCTGTGAAGTCACAGGGCCCCAGTCATTCCGTCTCGACGAGCTGCTGCGACGCACCTTGCAAGCCAGCAAGGACCCGCGGGAAGTCGTCAAGGATGACGACGCGCTGTATTTTGGAACGCGCCTCGATGACGAGTCCTTGACGCCCGGCGCCCATGCGCGGATCGGCACGACCTCGCTGGAAAGCTGGCTGGAAAACAACGCGGCCGCGAAATAGATCGGCATCGTCCCGGCGAGAAAAGCCAGCCGCTAAGCGCCCCAGCTGTGTCGAGCCGGGCATCGTGGGCATGGCGCTGCGCAGCGCGCAAACGCAATCCCGTGCCAATCTGCTGGCTGATGAAATCCAAACCCGCAGCTCGCCTGGCACAAGCCTCTCTCCCTGCCGTCAGCTTATTTGATTCGCCAGACGTCCGGCCTGTCCGAAATGCATCGCCGCAACTCCATGGTCGGGGTCAGCGGGTACATTGGTACGACATTGCTACGAATCACTCACTGGCACCTTATGGACACCATCAATCTCCACCGAATCGCCGTCGAGGCGATGCGCTCCCGAGGTTTGCTGCCCGCCTTTGCGCCGCAGGCCTTGCAAGAGGCTGAAGCCGCGCGCCGGACGGGCCCTGAACGCAATGGCACCATCCACGACCTGCGCCATCTGACCTGGTTTTCGATTGACAACGACGACACGCGCGACCTTGACCAGCTGAGCGTGGCCGAGCCGCTGGCCGCTGGCAGCACGCGCCTGCGGGTGGCCGTGGCCGATGTCGATGCCATGGTGCGACCCGGCGGTGCGGTGGATGGCCATGCGGCCGTCAACACCACGTCGGTGTACACGGCGGCCGGCGTGTTTCCGATGCTGCCGGAGGTCCTGTCTACCGACCTCACCTCGCTGCACGAAGGCCAGGAGCGCCTGGCGGTGGTGGTCGACATGCAGGTAGAAGCAGACGGCACGGTGTCCGAGTCAACCATCTACCGGGCGGCGGTGCTCAATCGCGCCAGGCTCACCTACGACGCCGTCTCGGCGTGGCTCGACGATGTGGGGCCACCACCGTCGCAGACCGCCAGCGTGCAGGGACTGGAGGATCAGGTGCGTTTGCACGACGCATTGGCCAGCCAGTTGCGGCAATGGCGCCAGACGCGCGGTGCGCTGAATGTCAACACGGTGTCCGCCCGCCCGGTGTTCAAGGAGGGGCAACTGATGGACCTGCGCCCCGACGAGAAAAATCGTGCCAAGGACCTGATCGCGGACCTCATGATCGCGGCCAATGGCGCGACGGCCCGCTTTCTGGTCGACAAGGGCTTCCCCTCGCTGCGCCGCTTCCTGCAGGCGCCGCGCCGCTGGGACCGCATCGTCGCGCTGGCGTCTAGCCATGGCGTGCAACTGCCCGAGGCGCCCGATGCGCTGGCGCTCGACCGCTTCCTGAGCGCGCGGCGCCTGGTCGATCCGGCCGGTTTCGCTGATCTGTCGCTGGCGGTGGTGAAGATGCTGGGCTCGGGCGAGTACGCGGCTGCGCCCGCTACTTCGGCCAGTGCGGCCGGCGCGGCGGGAGCAGCGGGAGCAGCGGGACCGGGGCACTTCGGACTCGCGGTGAACGACTACGCACATTCCACCGCGCCCAACCGGCGCTTTCCCGACCTGGTGACGCAGCGTCTGTTGAAGGCCGCCCTCGCCGGCGAGGCGCCGCCCTATTCCGCCGAACAGCTCACCGAAATCGCCCGGCATTGCACGCTGCAAGAAGACAACGCCAGCAAGGTCGAGCGCCAGGTGCTGAAGGCTGCGGGGGCCTGGCTGCTGCAAGGGCGCATTGGCGAGGTCTTCGGCGCCATCGTCACCGGCGCCGCGGCCAAGGGCACCTTCGTGCGCATCAGCAGCCCCATGCTGGAAGGCCGGGTGGTGCGCGGTTTCGAAGGGCTCGACGTGGGCGACACGGTGCGCGTCAGGTTGGTGGCGGTGGATACAGAAAAAAGCTACATCGATTTCGAACACACTTGAGCTCTGCGCACGGCTTGAGGGGCGGAATGTAACGCCCGGTGAACAAGCCCTTGCAGCTGGCACGGCCGGCGCCATCTAGTGTGGTGTTGCATGCTTGATGGCGCAAATAAAAATGATGGATTTTTGGTCAGGGCAAGGCGCAAACCGCAGCAATAGTTCCACTATTGCGAGGATTTGCAACGCCGCCATGGCCGAAAAGACGCATTTTTATGTGCCAGATAGCGTG
>JAKFDG010000091.1:0-2431 GCA_036677285.1 Pseudoxanthomonas sp. | reverse complement strand
GCAATGCCGTGGCAGCCTCCTCGGCATGCACGGGCGCAACGACGCTTGCGGCGAACCACGCGGCCAGGCCCAGGAAGGAACGGAAGGAAGGCATCGGCGGATCCGGAGGCGGGAGTCCGCCGATGCTAACGCGCGCCGGGTTCAGCGGTTGACCGTTCCCATCATCGCTTCCGGATAACGCGTGCCGGCGGCCGCATCGGCGGGGAAGATCGCTTCGATCCGCGCCAACTCGTCTTCGCTCAAGCGCACATCCACCGCGCCGAGGTTTTCTTCCAGATACCTGCGGCGCTTGGTGCCGGGGATCGGCACCAGGTCGTCGCCCTGCGCCAGCACCCAGGCCAGGGCCAGCTGGCCCGGGGTCACGCCCTTGTCGCGCGCCAATGCGTTGACTTGCTCCACCAACGCAAGATTCTTGGCGAAGTTCCCGCCCTGGAAACGCGGGGTGAAACGACGATAGTCGTCGGCCTCGAAATCACCCGGAGACTTGATCGCACCGGTCAGAAATCCGCGGCCCAGCGGCGAATACGGCACGAAGCCGATGCCCAGTTCGCGACAGACCGCCAATGCGCCGTTGCTTTCCGGGTCGCGCGACCATAGGGAGTACTCGGTTTGCAGCGCGGTGATCGCGTGCACCGCATGGGCGCGGCGGATCGTGTCGGGCGCGGCTTCGGACAAGCCCAGGAAACGGACCTTGCCTTGTCCGACCAGACGCGACATCGCGCCCACCGTGTCCTCGATCGGCACGGTGTCGTCCACGCGGTGCTGGTAGTACAGGTCGATATGGTCCACACCCAATCGCGCCAGACTGGCATCGCATGCGGCCGCCACGTATTCCGGCCGACCGTCGATGCCGCGTGCGGCCGGATCGGTGGGGTCGAGCTTGATACCGAACTTGGTGGCCAGGAACACCTGGTCGCGACGTCCCGCGATGGCCTTGCCCACCAGCACTTCGTTGGTGTGCGGGCCGTACATGTCGGCGGTATCGAGCAAGGTGACGCCCAGTTCCAGTGCGCGATGGATCGTGGCCACGGCTTCGGCCTCGTCGCTGCGGCCGCCATAGAACGCGCTCATGCCCATGCAGCCGAGACCCAGGGCGGAAACCACGGGGCCGTCCGGGCCCAATCGTCGTGTCTGCATTGCGTGCGTTCTCTGTCGGGGGAAGGCGGACACATTATCCGCAGGCGTGTTGCGGTCATGTGCTGATGCCCTTGCGTCGCTCGCATTCCCGGTCACGGCATGCGACGCTGCGCCCGCCCCGACCGAGGATGCTTATGAGCGCCGATCCCCTCTCCAACAACAAACCGCTGGAAGGCGACGCCGCGCTGATCCGCGCCGTCGGATCGTTCGCGCTGGCCGCGGCGGTGATGAACAGCATCGTCGGCGGCGGCATCTTCCGCATGCCGGCCGCGTTGTCGGGACAGGTGGGGATCGCCGCGCCGCTCGCGCTGGTCGCCGGCGCGCTGGCCATCATCCCGGTCGCGCTGTGCTTCGCCGCCATCGGCAGCCGCGCGGTGGCCACCGGTGGTCCCTACAGTTACCTCACTGCCACCTTCGGCACCTTCGCCGGATTCGTCGGCGGGGCGATGATGTGGATCAGCAACGTGGCCTCCAGTGCGGGCGTGGCCGCGGCGTTCGCGGTGCAGGTGGCGAATCTCGTTCCGTGGTTCGGGCAACCTTTGCCGCGCGCGGGACTGCTGACCGTGCTGTACCTCACCCTTTATGCATTGAACGCGTTCGGCGTGAAGCTGGGCGCCCGTGCCATCACCACGCTGGCGGCGCTGAAGTTGACGCCCTTGTTCCTGCTCGCCGGCGCCGGCCTGTTCTTCGTCGACTGGACCCAGGTGAGCTTCGATCCCGGTGCGGTGCCGTCGTGGGCGGCGCTGGGCACGGGCATGGTGCTGGTGATGTTCGCCTATTCGGGCATGGAGACGGCGCTGGTGCCTTCGGGCGAAGTCCGCGATCCCTCACGCAGCGTGCCGCGAGCGACCATGGCGGCGATCCTGCTGGTGGTGGTGCTGTACATGGGCTTGCAGGTCGTCGGTCAGGGCTTGCTCGGCCCTGCGCTCGCCACCAGCGGCGTGCCCATCGCCGACACCGCGGCCGCGCTGTGGGCGCCGGGGCGGATCCTGTTGCTGGTCACGGCGTGCATCTCGATGGCGGGGTTCCTGCTCGGCAACCTGTTCGGTTCGTCGCGGCTGCTGTTCGCGCTCGGACGCGATGGCTATATGCCGCATGCCTACGGCCGGGTCAGCGCGACGCATCGCGTGCCCCTGCTGGCGCTGGCCACGCATGCGGGATTCGCATGGCTGCTGGCGCTCGGTGGAACCTTCGACGCACTCGCGCTGATTTCAGGCGGGGCGATCTGTCTGGTCTACGCACTGGTCAGCCTCGCCGCATGGCGCGGGCAGAAGACTGATTTGCGCGAGCGTGG
>JAKFDG010000090.1:0-1626 GCA_036677285.1 Pseudoxanthomonas sp. | reverse complement strand
TACGAGAAGGGCGAGTTCAGCCGCATTCCGCTGAAGTGGAATGAAAAGACCGGCGAACTGAGCATCGGCGCACGCCAAGGGTCGTTCCCCAGCATGCAGGCCAAGCGCGAAGTCCGTGTCCGCTGGATCAGCGGTCCGCGCGCCGATGCCGGCGCGTTGGAACCCGCCACCGATGCCACCGTGCAGTACGACGGCAAAGCAATCACCGTGAAGCAGGCGGAGAAGAAGTAACGTGAGCATCGATCCGACCCGGCGTGAATTGTTCAAGGCGGTGGGCGCGGGACTCGCGCTCGCCGGCTTGGCGCCATCGGCGGTGAGGGCGGCGACGCCCTCGCCGGCATGGGATGGCGCCGGCGACGATGCGCTGAAACTGTGGTATCGCCGGCCGGCGACGCGTTGGGTGGAAGCGTTGCCGCTAGGCAATGGCCGCCTGGGCGCGATGGTGTGGGGCGGCATCGAGCACGAGCGCCTGCAGCTCAACGAAGACACGCTGTATGCGGGCGGTCCGTACGAAGCCGACACTACCGGCGCGCTAGAGGCATTGCCGGAAGTGCGCCGGCTGATCTTCGCCGGCGAATACGCGCAGGCCGAAGCGTTGGCCAACGCCAAGATGATGGCGCGGCCGCTCAAGCAGATGCCCTATCAACCGCTGGCCGACATGGTGCTGGATTTCCGCGATATCCCGGATATCAGCGACTACCGCCGCGAACTCGATCTGGATACGGCGATCACGCGCACGCAGTTCAATACCTGGAAGACCGCACATACGCGCGAGGCCTTCGTCTCGCCGGTCGACCAATGCATCGTGATGCGTGTAGCCACGGATCAGCCTGGCGCGATCAATCTGCGGATATCGCTGGACAGCGATCAACAAACCGAAGTGTCGGCCGAAGACGGCGCCCTGCTGCTGCGTGGTCGCAATTCGGAGCGGCGTGGCATCGAGGGCAAACTGAAATTCGCGACGCGAGTGCGTGCGATTCCACGTGGCGGCACACTGCAGATTCGCGACGGTCGGATCGAGATCGAAAAAGCGGATGAGGTGGTGCTGCTGGTTACCGCCGCCACCAGCTATCGTCGTTACGACGATGTCAGCGGCGACCCAGAGGCCATCACACGCCGGCAACTTGCCGCCGCGCAGCAGCGCGGTTACGAGGAGCTGCGGGCAGCGCACATCGCCGAGCACCAGCGGCTGTTCCGTCGCGTCGCTATCGATCTGGGAAGCAGCGAAGCGGCGAAGCTGCCCACCGACGAGCGAGTCGAACACTTCGCCAATGGCGGCGATCCCGCGCTGGCTGCGCTCTACCACCAGTACGGCCGCTATCTGCTGATCTCCAGTTCGCGCTCCGGCACGCAGCCAGCCAACCTGCAGGGCATCTGGAATGACTTGATGGACCCGCCCTGGGAAAGCAAGTACACGATCAACATCAACACCGAGATGAACTACTGGCCCAGCGAGGCCAATGCGTTGCCCGAATGTATGGAGCCGCTGGAGGCCATGCTGTTCGACCTGGCGGAAAAGGGTGCGCGCCGGGCCAAGGAAATGTACGGAGCGCCAGGCTGGGTGGTGCACCACAACACCGACCTGTGGCGGCAGACCGGACCCATCGATGGTGCGCAGTGGGGCTT
>JAKFDG010000089.1:0-3051 GCA_036677285.1 Pseudoxanthomonas sp. | reverse complement strand
GCGCTGTCCTCGCGCGGCCAGGTGTTGGTGCGCGGACAGGTTCATCCGATCATCGGCCGCATCTGCATGGACCAGTTCATGGTCGACATCGGCCCGGCTGGCACCGCTTACAACGGTGACGAAGTAGTGCTGATCGGGCGGCAGGGCGATGCGGTGATCGACTGCGAAACGGTGGCGCAAGCCGCAGGCACCATTCCCTACGAAATCCTTACCGGCCTCAACCAGCGCATCCCGCGCGAGTACCTTGCCTAGCGCTTCCGCGGCACTTGCAGCCTATCGGACCGCGGCACCGGCATAAGCCGCCGCGCCGTCGAATCGCGTTGACGCCCTTCGCTGGCGCGTGCTTCACTCGCGACGGGTGAGGAGAAAAGCAATGGCAACGACGAAAGCGCCCCGAAAGCTGCGCCGCGAATCTATGTCGCGGGTCGACACCGCATGGCTGCGGATGGAGCGTCCTACCAACCCGATGATGATCACCGGGGTGCTGATGTTCGACGAGCCGATGACGATCGAAAGGCTCAGGCAGGTGGTCCAGAAGCGTTTCCTGGCCTATCCGCGCTTTCGGCAGAAGGCAGTCGATACCCCTGCCGGCGCATCCTGGGTGGAAGACGAATACTTCGACCTGGACCTGCATGTGCGCATCACCGCGCTGCCGGGACGCAGCGACGGCAAGTCCGAGAAGAAGGCGCTCGAGCGCTTCGTAAGCCAGTTGGCGTCCTCGCCGCTGGACAAGTCGAAGCCGCTCTGGCAGTTCCACCTGATCGAGAAATACGGCACCGGCTCGGCCGTGGTGTCCCGCATCCACCACTGCTACGCCGACGGCATGGCCCTGGTGCAGGTGATGTTGTCGATGACCGACACCACCCGCAAGCCGGAAAAGAGCAGCAACCTGCGTGCCGCTTGGCTGAAAAGCGACGGTGCCAACGTGGAGCGCCGGGTCGGCGCGATCGATCGCTACATGAAGATCGGCGGCAAGGTGCTGGGCAAGGGCATGGATATGTACCGTGACCCGACCCTGGCCACGGTGCTGGCCAAGGAAGGTGGCGAGATCGGTCGCGAGTTGCTGGCCGCACTGGCCCTGCCCGATGACCCGCCGACGCTCCTGCGCGGGACCCTGGGGGTCAGCAAGCGTGTGGCCTGGGCCGAACCGCTGGACTTGGATGAGGTGAAGGCGGTTGGCCGCGCCTGCGACTGCACCGTCAACGACGTGCTCATGGCGGCCGCGGCCGGAGCCCTGCGTGGCTACATGCTCGAGCGCGGTGAAAATCTCGAAGGCGTGACCCTGCGCGCCACGGTTCCGGTGAACCTGCGTCCGCTGGAACATGCCAAGAAGCTGGGCAACCACTTCGGCCTGGTGTTCCTGGAGTTGCCCGTGGGTGAGGACAACCCCATCCGTCGTGTGGAGCGGGTCGCCCGGTGCATGACCGATCTCAAGAGTTCGCGCCAGGCCATCGTTTCATTCGGACTGCTCGCGGCGCTCGGCATGGCTCCAGCGGCCGTGCAAGGAATTGCACTGGACTTGTTCAGCCGCAAGGCGACGGCGGTGGCGACCAATGTCCCCGGACCGCAACAGCCGCTGTACATGGGCGGCTGTCTGATGCGTGAAATGATGTTCTGGGTACCGCAGACCGGCACCGTCGGCATCGGAATTTCCATTCTGAGCTACAACAATCGGGTCCATTTCGGCCTGATTTCCGATGCCAAGCTGGTGCCCGACCCGGATGCGGTGATCCAGCGATTCGGCCCGGAATTCGAGAAGCTGCTCTATCTGTCGCTGATGGGCAACTGGGACCGCAGTCTGGATGCGGAAGCGGCGGAAGCGCTTGCAGCCGTCGCTACCTGAACGAACCATGCCGCTTTTCACCACCTTCACGTCGATTTAGCTACAAAGACCTCACCAGTGGGTACGTTTGACAGCGCTGAATGATTCGGCGGCAGGGTTCCCATACGACGAGGAGTAGTCCATGAAGACACAAGCATTGAAGGCAACCAGCGTTGCACTCATCACCACCCTGATGTTGGGCGGTTGCGCCACCTACACCGGCCAGACCAGTGATCCCAACGACCCCAACCGTACCCGCAACAACGCGCTGATCGGCGCCGGTATCGGCGCGGTCGCCGGCCTGTTGAGCGGTGGCGATGCTACTGAACGCCGTCAGCGCGCCATGGTCGGCGCAGGTGTCGGTGGCCTCGCGGGCGGAGCGATCGGCGCCTACCAGGACCGTCAGGAAGCGGAACTGCGTCGCCAGACCGCCGGCACTGGCATCGATGTCAGCCGCGATGGCGACGTGATCAAGCTCAACCTGCCCGACGGTGTGACCTTCGATTTCGGCAAGGCCAATCTGAAGCCGCAATTCTATCCGGCGCTGGACAATGTCGCCTCCACCTTGGCCGAATACAACCAGACCATCGTGGAAGTGTCCGGACACACCGACAGCGTCGGCAGCGATGCCGCGAACCAGACCCTGTCCGTGCAACGCGCCAATTCTGTCGGCAATTACCTGATGGGCAAAGGCCTGGTCCGCGAACGCTTCGAAATCGTCGGTTTCGGCGAGACCCGCCCGGTCGCCAGCAACGACAGCGATTCCGGCCGCGCCCTGAACCGCCGCGTGGAAATCCGTGTGGTGCCGGTGCGCTCGTAAGCCGCAATCGCACTACTTGAACAAGGAATGGGCCGCGAAAGCGGCCTGTTCCGGTTTTGGGTTCCTGTTCCAGGGAAACGTCGTGATTCACGATGACTTTCGTTTGCGCTTTCAAGCTTCACGAAATTCCAAAAGAAAACGGGCCGCTTGCGCGGCCCGTTTTCCTGGATGGTGGAGGTGGCGGGAATCGAACCCGCGTCCGAAGGCACTCCATCCCCGGCACTACATGCTTAGCGCTCCGTTAGGTCTCGCCCCCGGACAGCACGGCGCGCAAAGCGCATCCGGGGACCAGCCTGTTTTGGTTAAGCCGTGACTGACAGGCAGCCGTCACAGCCGGTTCCGTGATAATGACCCTACATCCACGAGCACGGGCACAAGTGGGTTCGGGGCTTACGCCTTAAGCGGCGAG
>JAKFDG010000088.1:0-3910 GCA_036677285.1 Pseudoxanthomonas sp. | reverse complement strand
GTGTTGCGGGTCTGCGTCCCGGACGGTTACGAGGAAGAAGCGGCTGCCTGCCTGCAGGCCTTGTCGCAGGGCCAGGCGGAGGAGGCCGGCGATCTGGATGTGCTGGGAGACCCGGTGGGAGCTACGTAAGTCGCGATTGTTCCCGTCGCCGGAAGCGATCGCGATTTTACGTCGCTCCCACATTAATGAACGTGCTTGAAAAACCCGCGCGATGGACGCAGTTGGTTGACTTCATCCACTGAACAGGCGGGCACGAACATGCTGGGTATCGGAGCTTTCAAACAACGCCTGCCACGCGCCGAAGATGCGTTGCCCGGTCGCACGGCTGAAATGCCGCTGCACAACCGGCACTTCGTCAATGGCCGTCCGCTGCGCGATGCCTTCGCCGGTTTGCAGAAAGTGCAATTCGGCATGGGCTGCTTCTGGGGTGCGGAACTCAAGTTCTGGACGCTGCCTGGCGTGTTCACCACCGCCGTTGGTTATGCGGGAGGAAGTACGCCCAACGCGACCTATGACGAAGTATGTTCCGGACAGACCGGCCATACCGAAGCGGTGCTGGTGGTCTTCGACCCGGCGCAGGCCACGTTCGAATCGCTGCTGCAGGTGTTCTGGGAAAGCCACGATCCCACCCAGGGCATGGGCCAGGGCAACGACCGCGGCACCCAGTACCGCTCCGCGATCTATTGCGAAACCCAGGCCCAGTACGACGCCGCCATGGCCAGCCGCGACGCCTACCAGCAGCGCCTGCGTGACGCGGGTTATGGCGATATCACCACCGAGATCCTGTATCCGGCGCCGGCGTTCTATTACGCCGAGGACTACCACCAGCAATACCTGGCGAAGAATCCGAACGGTTATTGCGGGTTGGGTGGCACCGGCGTCAGTTGTTCTATCGGACTCGAGGCCTGATCGCAAACGGAGCGGCTAGCCGCTCCGCGGATTATCGAAGGCGTGCGGCGATGGTCTCGCGCAAGCCGACCAGGTCCTTGGCGAAGGCGGCTATGCCATCGCGGAGTTTTTCCGTCGCCATCGGATCGGCCGCCAGATCCTCGGAAAAACGCCCGGCGTCGATCGGGGTTGCGGCGTTGGCTTCGATCCCACCGGCCGACAGCTTGCGCGGCAGGTCGCCGATGTCCGCTTCCAGTTTTTCCAGCAACTCCGGCGAGATCGTCAACCGGTCGCAACCGGCCAGCGCCTCGATCTGCGCGGTGGAGCGGAACGAGGCGCCCATCACCACCGTGGCTGCGCCGCGCCGTTTGAATTCGTCGTAGACGCCGCGTACGAACCGCACGCCTGGATCCTCGTCGATGTTCGCCGGGACATCGCCACGGGCGACGTGCCAGTCCAGGATGCGACCCACGAACGGCGAGATCAGGAACGCCCCCGCCTCGGCGCAGGCCAAGGCCTGGGTGCGGTTGAAGATCAGGGTCAGGTTGCAGTCGATGCCGTCGCGCTGCAGCTGGCGCGCCGCCTCCACACCTTCCCAGGTGGCCGCGACCTTGATCAGCACGCGCTCGCGGCCGATGCCGCGCGCGGCGTACATGTCGATGAACTTGTGCGCCTTCTTCACCGTGGCTTCGGTGTCATGGGCGAGGTCGGCATCGACCTCGGTGGAAACGCGACCCGGGACCAGGCCGGCCAAGGCCGCGCCCACGGCGATGGTAAGGCGGTCCACCACTTCTTCCACCAAGGCTTGGGCATCCCCGGACTGGGCGCGTGCCCACGCCAGCTCTTTTTCTATCTCAGGCGCATAGACCGGCAGGTCCAAGGCCTTGCGTACCAGGGTGGGGTTGGTGGTGCAATCCACCGGGCGCAGGCGCTTGACCGCATCGAAGTCACCGGTATCGGCGACGACGACGGACAATTCACGCAGTTGCTGCAGTTTGGAAAGGGGCGTGGCGTGGTGGTTCATGCTGGTTCTCGTGTCAGGGTTCATGCGTCCGCAAGTATGCCTCGCGGGCTCAGCGATTGATGGCGCCGCTGGCCTCGGGCTGGTAACGGATGGCGGTGACGCGCAGGCGCAACAGGCGGCCGTCGGGCGCGTTCCAGTCGATGCTTTGGCCTATCGACAAACCGAGCAACGCGCTGCCGACCGGGGCCAGGATGGAAACCTGGCCACTGTCCACATTGGCTTCGTGCGGATAGACCAGGGTAAGCGTGTGCTGCCCGCCGCTGATTTCGTCTTCGCATTCCACCGTGGAATGCATGGTGACCAGCCCATCGGGGATCTGCTCCGGCGGCAGGATCTCGGCGCGGTTGAGCTCTTCCATCAGCGCCACCGCCGCCGGATGGCGACGCAGGCCGGGTGAATCGAGCAGCTGTTCCAGGCGGTTGAAGTCGCGGCTGGAAACGACGATGGGAGGCAGGTTCGAAGGCGGCAGGCCGCTGGCGGGAAGGTTGTTCATGGCTTTTCCTGAAGGGGGATTTCACGCGGATGGGACTTCAAGAAAGAAAAACGGGCGCCGCGTTGCCGCGCCGCCCATCGGGTTCCTCTTGCAGGGCCAACCGTAGCCCGGAAACGACGGGGGTTCAAGCCTGTCGGCGCAGTCCCTTGCCGGTTGTGGTTTTCGCCTTGGTGGACAGCTCCGCAGTGGGCGAGAAAAGTTCCGCCGGCAGTTCCGAGAACACCTTGGACAGCTCCAGCAGGAAGCCGCCCATCGCTGAACTCCTGCGCCACAACATCGCGATGCGGCGGCTGGGATGCGAATCGCTGAAGCCGAGCAGATGGATGTTCGGCGAACGCGCCACCGGCGGCTTGATCGCCAGCGTGGGCAACAGGGTGATGCCGACATTCGCTGCGACCATCTGCCGCAGGGTCTCCAGGCTGGTGGCGCGGAATTCGGATTTCTCGTTTGCGCCGGAGAGGCGGCACACTTCCAGCGCCTGTTCGCGCAGGCAGTGGCCGTCTTCCAGCAACAACAGCTTCTGGTCGTTCAATTCGGCCAGGCTCAACGAATCGCGCTGGGCAAGGGGATGGTTTTCCGGCACCGCCAGCAGGAACGGTTCCTCGAACAGGAATTCGCTATGCAGCTGGTCATCGTTCACCGGCAACGCGAGCAGCGCGGCGTCGAGCTTGCCTTCGTGCAGGCGCGACAGCAGCACGTCGCTCTTTTCCTCGATCAGCAGGAGTTCCAGGTTGGGGAATCGTTCGCGGATATCCGGGATGACGTGAGGAAGCAGGTAGGGCCCCAGCGTAGGGAAGATGCCCAGGCGCACCGTGCCCGCCTCCGGGTCCTGGCTGCGGCGTGCGGCCTCTTTCATTTGCTCGACTTCCGCGACGATACGGCGCGCGCGTTCGGCGGCATCGCGGCCTGCGGGAGTCAGCATGACCTTGCGCGGCGCGCGTTCGACCAGCGACACGCCCAGCTCGTCTTCCAGTTTGCGAATCTGGGTGGAAAGCGTGGGCTGGCTGACGAAGCTGGCCGCCGCAGCCTTGCCGAAGTGCTTGTGGTCGGCCAGGGCCACCAGGTACTTGAGGTCGCGCAGGTTCACGGGCGGGCCTTCATTTGTCTGGTCTATCCATTGTGCGGCGATTTTCGGATTTATCAATCACGGCAGTCTGGACGAAAAAAACCCGCCGGTCGCCCGGCGGGTTGGCCTCGTGGGGGAGGCGTGTGCATTTACGCCACTTCCGCCACGGCTTGGGCCGGTGTGGTGGCCTGCGCGGCCGGTGCGGAGGTGCGGATCAGGTGATCGAAGGCGCTCAGCGCGGCTTTCGAGCCTTCACCCATCGCGATGACGATCTGCTTGTACGGCACCGTGGTGCAGTCGCCGGCGGCGAACACGCCCGGCACGCTGGTCTGGCCGCGGTCGTCGATGACGATTTCGCCGCGCGGGGTCAGTTCGACCACGCCCTTCAGCCATTCGGTGTTCGGCAGCAGGCCGATCTGCACGAAGATGCCTTCCAGTT
>JAKFDG010000087.1:0-6703 GCA_036677285.1 Pseudoxanthomonas sp. | reverse complement strand
GGGGCCGAGGTCCATCCACGGGAAATCGTGCGCCGGGCCCTGTCCCACAATGCGGCCGCGGTGATCGTGGGCCACAACCACCCTTCCGGCTGTGCGGAACCTTCCTCGGCCGACCGCGCGATCACCGCACGTCTCAAGCAGGCGCTTTCCCTGGTGGATGTGCGCCTGCTGGACCACTTCGTGATCGGCGACGGCCCGCCGGTGTCCCTTGCATCGCGGGGATGGGTCTGATGCCTGAATCACGGACCCGGGCTGCGAGCACGGCTCTCAGGTAAAATCGCCGGCCACGCATCGCCAGCAGAACTCCGTGAAAACCCCACTCCGCGCCCTGATCGCCCAGGGCATCGACGCCCTGCGCAGTGCCGGCAGCCTGCCGGCCGACACCGCCACCCCGGATTTCGTGGTCGAGCGCCCCAAGACCCGCGAGCACGGCGACTTCGCCAGCAACGCCGCGATGCTCCTGGCCAAGCCGGCACGCAGCAACCCGCGCGCCCTGGCGCAGGCGCTGGTGGCCGCCCTGCCCGCCAGCGACGACATCGCGAAGGTGGAGATCGCCGGACCGGGATTCATCAATTTCCACCTGAGCCCGAAGGCTTACCAGCGCGAGGTCGTCACCGCCCTCGCGCAAGGCGAGGGCTATGGCCGCAACACGTCGGGTACGGGCAGGACCGTGGGCGTGGAATACGTCTCCGCCAATCCCACTGGCCCGCTGCATGTCGGCCACGGCCGCGCCGCCGCCATTGGCGACTGCATCGCCCGGGTGCTGGCCGCCAACGGCTGGAACACCAGGCGCGAGTTCTACTACAACGACGCGGGCGTGCAGATCGAGAACCTGGCGCTGTCGGTGCAGGCGCGCGCGCGCGGCCTGCAACCCGATGACGCCGGCTGGCCGGAGGCCGGCTACCGCGGCGACTACATCCAGGACGTCGCCGATGCTTATCTCAAGGGCGAGACGGTCGAGTCCGACGGTCATTCCGTCACCGGCGCCAAGGATCCGGACGACCGCGACGCGATCCGCCGCTTCGCCGTGGCCTACCTGCGCCGCGAACAGAACGGCGACCTGGCCGCGTTCGACGTGTCCTTCGACACCTATTTCCTGGAAAGCTCGCTGTACGACAAGCACAAGGTCGAGGAAACCGTCGAGCGCCTGAACGCCTCCGGCCATACCTACGAGGAAGGCGGCGCGCTGTGGCTGAAGTCCACCGACTTCGGCGACGACAAGGACCGGGTGATGCGCAAGTCCGACGGCACCTACACCTATTTCGTTCCGGACGTGGCCTACCACCTCAGCAAGTGGCAGCGCGGCTACGAACGCGCCATCACCGAGCTGGGCGCCGACCACCACGGCTCGTTGGCGCGCGTGCACGCCGGCCTGCAGGCGCTGGACGTGGGCATCCCGCGGGGCTGGCCGGAATACGTGCTGCACCAGATGGTCACGGTGATGCGCGGCGGCGAGGAAGTGAAGCTGTCAAAGCGTGCCGGCAGTTACTTCACCCTGCGCGATCTGATCGAGGAAGCAGGATGCGATGCCACCCGCTGGTTCCTGATCGCGCGCAAGCCCGATTCGCAGCTGACCTTCGACATCGACCTGGCCCGCCAGCAGAGCAACGACAACCCGGTGTTCTACGTGCAGTACGCCCACGCCCGCGTGTGCAGCCTGCTGCGCCAGGCGGTGGAAAAGGGTTATGCCTACGATCAGGCCAACGGCCTGGCCCATCTCGCCGCGCTGAACGACGAGCAATCGCTGCAGCTGATGGTGGAGCTGTCGCGCTATCCGGAAGTGGTGGAGAACGCCGGACAGTTGCTGGAACCGCATCTGGTCGCGCAATACCTGCGCGAACTGGCCTATGCTTTCCACACTTGGTACCACGCCACGCCGGTATTGGTGGAAGACGCCGACGCGCGCGACGCGAAACTGGCCCTGGCTTGCGCGGCGCGGCAGGTGATGGCGAACGGTCTTGAATTGTTGGGCGTCAGCGCTCCGGAAAAAATGTAGTTGGAAAGCAGGTAATTGGAGAACAGTTAGATGGCGGCACGACGCGGCAAGAACCAGGCACGACGCAATTCCGGCAATGGCACGCCCGGCTGGGTGTGGCTGGCCGCCGGCCTGGCGCTGGGTGCGGCGCTGTTCTTCATCGTTCCCGGACTGATGAAGAAGGACGGCGACGGTTTCTTCCGTCCGCAACCCAATCCCGACGCCTTGCCCGCGCAGGTGGCCGATGCCGACGGCAACGCCGAGGACATCGCGGCGGAAACCGCCACTTCCCCCTCGCAAGCCGAAGCGCCGGTGGACGACACCGCGGCCAAGGAAACCCAGTACGACTTCTACACCCTGCTCCCGGGCAAGGAAGTACAGATGTCCGACGCCGAACTGGCCGCCAGCGCGCGCGAGGAACAGGCACGCGCTGCGCGTGCGCAGACGGCGAGCACGCAACCTGCTGTCGCCACCACCACCACTTCCGCGGCCGCGGATCCGACGCCGCTGCCGGAAACTTCCGCCGTGGCCGCATCGGCGACCGAAGCAGCAACGGCCACGACCACCGCATCAACGAGCGGCGGCGACGCACGCTACATCCTGCAGGCCGGCGCCTTCGGCGGATCGGGCGATGCCGAAGCCACCAAGGCCCGGATCGCCATGCTCGGCCTGTCCGCGCGCGTCGAAGCGGCGCAGATCAAGGGCAAGACGGTCTACCGCGTGCGCATGGGGCCGTACGGCACCGCCAGCGAACTGGCCGAAGCCAAGCAGAAGCTCGCCAGCGGCGGGCTGCCGGCGATGGCGATCAAGGCGCAGTGAAACCCGTAGTGCGCACCGTCCTCATCACCGGCGCCACTTCCGGCTTTGGTGCCGCCGCAGTCAGGCGTTTCGCCAACGCGGGCTGGCGCGTTATCGCCACCGGCCGCCGTAGCGAACGCCTGCAACCGCTGGTGGACGAATTCGGCGCCGACAAGGTGCACGCCGCCGCGTTCGACATCCGCGACGAGGCCGCGCTGGAAACTGCACTATCCGCACTGCCGGAAGGCTTCCGCGACATCGACGTGCTGATCAACAACGCAGGCCTGGCCTTGGGTACTGCGCCGGCGCAGGGCGCGAGCCTGCAGGACTGGCGCACCATGATCGACACCAACATCACCAGCCTGGTCACTCTGACCCATCGCCTGCTGCCAAAGTTGATCGAACGCCGTGGCGTGATCATCAACATGAGTTCGGTGGCGGCCAGCTATCCGTATCCGGGCGGCAACACCTACGGCGGGACCAAGGCCTTTGTGAAGCAGTTCTCGCTGGGCCTGCGCTCGGACCTGCACGGCACCGGCGTGCGCGTGACCAGCATCGAACCGGGCATGGCCGAAACCGAATTCACCCTGGTGCGCACGCATGGCGACCAGGCCGCCTCGGACCGGATGTACGGCGGGGCGACGCCGATGACCGCCGAGGACATCGCGGAGCAGTTGTTCTACATCGCCACGCTGCCGCCGCACCTCAACATCAACCGGCTGGAAATCATGCCGGTGACGCAGTCGTTCCCGGCGTTCCAGGTGCATCGCGCGCAGTAAGGCCCATCGAGCGGCAGCCCACTTGGCCACCCCACGCATCGCCGACATCCCGGATTGAACCGTTTCGCCGCAGCGGAGCACCTTGGTTCCATACAAACCTCCACTGGGAGCGGGCGCTTGCGGCGGGACACGGAACGGATCTTCGATGAATACCTCGCTGCAGCGGCGCGCACGGGCGACCGCGCGGCGTGGGAGCGGCTGGTGGCGCGCTGGCACCCACGACTGGTCCGCCATGCCTGGCGCCTCACCGGCAATGCCGAGCAAGCGCGGGACATGGTGCAGGAAGCCTGGGTGGAGATCCTGCGCAGCCTGCGACGGCTGGACGACGTGGCGGCATTTCCCGCCTGGGCATTCCGCATCGTCACGCGGCGCTGCCAGCGGGCGTTCCACCGCGCGGACAAGGAGCGTCGCGGCTTCGCCCAGCTGGCCGAGGAGACCAGCGGTTTCGCGCCGGAACCAGACTCCGGCGAATTCGCCGCCGAACTGGCCAACGTGCTGACCGTGATGCGTGAACTGCCCGCCCCCCAGCGCGTGGCGCTGGCCCTGTTTCACCTGGACAACCTGAGCGTGGCGGAAATCGCCGTCGCGCTCGACGTGCCGCCGGGCACGGTCAAGACCCGGCTCATGCATGCGCGGCGCAAGATCCGCGCGCAATTGGAAGGAGAAACCCATGAGCAAGACTGACCAACTGATCGAACAGGCCTTGTCGGCCGAGGATCGTGAGCTGCTGGCCACCCACGGCGAGCCCGGTTATTTCACCCAGGCGTTCGGCCTGTTCCGCGGCACGCTGGGCTGGGTGGTCTGGCTGGCCTACCTGACCGGGGTCGCGGCCTTTGCCGGGGTCGTGTTCGCGTTCTGGCAGACCTGGACCGCCAGCGAAGCGCTGGGAGCGGTCAGGTGGGGCGTGCTGGCCCTGCTGCTGTTCCAGTATACGGCGATGATCAAGGTCTTCCTGGGCAGCCACATGGAAGCCAACCGGACCTTGCGCGAGCTGAAGCGTGTCGAGCTGCAGCTGTCGCTGTTGCGCGATTCGCTCTCCAGCGCCCCTCGCTGAGCCGCCGCTACACGCAACGGGACCCGCCATGCGCCATTCGCGAGGAGCACTCAGGCGGCGGGCACCGATATTTCCGGCGCGCGACTGAACACCGGCATGCGTTCGCGCAAGCGCAGGAACGGCCGCTCCACCGTGTAGTACAAGGCCGCGCCGGTCAACAGCGCGGCAGCGCCGTACACGCAAAACGCCAGTACGCCCCGCCCTTCCAGCGCCTGGCCCCAGGCGGTTTCCACCAGATGGAACACCGCCTTGTGCGCCAGGTACAGACTGTAGGAAATCGCCGCCAACCAGGCCGCGCCGGGAACGCGCCAGCGCGCGATCACGCTGCTGTTGCCGGCACCGGCGAACACCAGCAGCGCCAGCCCCAGCGACAGCACCGGCCAGCCGATCGAATTGCCCAGCAAACCCGTGCGCTCCTTGAACAGCCACAGCGCCGCGGCCATCACGCCCAGGCCGAGCAGTAGCACAGTGTTGGCCTGCGCCTGCACGCGCTGCCAGCGCTGCGGGCGGAACACCTTGAACGTGGCCAGCACCACGCCGGCCAGCAGCCCGTCGATCCGGGCCCAGGTCGGGTAGTAAATGTCTTCGACGAACCAGTTGCGCTGCATGCCTCCGCTTTCGGCAAGCGCAGTGTCCTGCAGCCACACCGCGCTGCGCAGTGCGATTCCCGCCACCACCAGCAGCACGCACAGGCCGACGAATTTCGGCACCGAGGGCTTGCGCAGCATCGCCCATGCCAGCAGCGGGAACACCAGGTAGAAATGCTCCTCCACGCACAGCGACCAGGCATGCGAGAACGCGGCGTTGTTCGCGTAGTCGATCGACAGGTTCAGGGTGAAGATGGCGAACTTCCACCCCGGCTCCAGCCCCGGCGCTTCGCGCAACACGGGAAACGCCAGGTACAGCCCCAGCACCACCCAGAACGCCGGCAGGATGCGGAACGCGCGGCGGAGGTAGAAATCGCGGAACGACAAGCGCCCGCCCGACGCCAGCGGCGCCAGCACCTGGACGCCGATCAGGAATCCGCTGAGCACGAAGAACAGGTCCACGCCCATCCAGCCGTAGCGGGAAAGCCAGCTGTAGTCTTCGCCGAGGCCGCCGACGAGGAAGGAGTGAAACAGCATCACCCAGACGATGGCGATGGCACGCAACAGGTCCAGACCGGGGTATTTCACGGCGTGCGTCTTCCTTGAATGCTTATGAAGTGCGTGCGTTGTTTCGACGTCTATCGGGCTGCAGGCGCTAGCTGTGTTACTGCAACGGCTCGTCCGACAGATAGGTATAGCCGGTCAATCCAGCTTCCAGCGCCTCGGCGAGCGCCTTCGACTCTTCCGTCGGCAGCCCTGCCTTCGCCACGCGCTCCGCATACGCCGCACGCAGATCGGCAAGCCCGTAACCCACGTAGTCCAGCATCACGTCGGTAGTGTCGCCACGGCGCTGCTGGGTGATTCCGAAGCCGTCGCCCTCGCACTTCACTTCCACCGTATCGGTGTCGCCGAACAGGTTGTGGATGTCGCCGAGAATCTCCTGGTAGGCGCCGACCAGGAAGAAGCCGAGGCGATAGCTTTCACCCGGCTTCAGCGCGTGCAGCGGCAGCGACGAATCCAGCCCTTCGTTCTCGACATAAGTCTTGACCATGCCGTCGGAGTCGCAGGTCATGTCGGCGATCACGCCGCGGCGCTGCGGCGCTTCGTTCAGGCGTTCGATCGGCAGGATCGGGAACACCTGGTCGATCGCCCATACGTCCGGGATCGATTCGAACACGCTGAAGTTGACGAAGTACTTGTCCACCAGGCGTTCGTTCAATTCGTCGAGCAGGTCGCGGTGGCTGCGTTCGTCGCTGCTCAGGCTCGCGCGCACCGCGTGGGCGATGGCGTAGAACAGGTCGTCGATGCGCGCGCGGTGGGTCAGGTCGATCTGGCCCAGCGCGTACAGCGACAGGCCTTCGCTGTGATGGTGCTGGGCATCGTGAAACAGTTCCACCGCCGGGCGCGTACCCAGTTCGCCGTGGATCTCGCGCAGGTGGCGGATCACCGCCGGCTCGTCGTCGTGCGTGGGCGGCACGCGGCCTTCCGGCGCCTGCTCCACTTCCGACAC
>JAKFDG010000086.1:0-3425 GCA_036677285.1 Pseudoxanthomonas sp. | reverse complement strand
TGCGCGCGCGTTCGGTGGCGATGCGCATGGCTTCCAGCACCGCGATCAGGTCGTTGCCGTCCACCTGCAGGCAGAAGGCGCCGCCGGCGATGCCTTTCTGGGCCAGGGTCTTGGCCCCGGTCTGGGCCGAACGCGGCACCGAGATCGCCCAGCCGTTGTTGATCACGCACAACACCAGCGGCAGCTGGTAGGCGCCGCCGGAATTGAGCGCGGCGTAGAAATCGGTCTTGGACGAACCACCGTCCCCGCAAGTGCTGACCGCGATGCGTTGTTCGCCGCGCAGCTTGAACGCAAGCGCCGCGCCGGCCGCGTGCAGGCACTGGGTGGAAATCGGCACGCACCAGGCGAAATCGTGGCGGGCATTGGCGAAATCGTTGCCGCGTTCGTCGCCGCCCCAGTACAGCAGAACTTCGCGCGGGCGCACGCCGCGCATGAACTGCGCGCCGTATTCGCGATAACTCGGCGCGAAAGTGTCTTCCGGGCGGGTCGAGGCGCCGATGCCCACGTGGGTGGCCTCGTGGCCCAGGCAGGAGGCATAGGTGCCGAGCTTGCCGGTGCGCTGCAGGGCCACCGACTTGGTGTCGAAGGTGCGCACGAACAGCATCTGCCTGAACAGGGACAGCAGGCGCTGCGTGTCGCGCGCGACCTCGGGCAGGTCATCGCGGACCAGTTTCCCGTCCGGGCCGAGGTATTGCAGGTATTCGATCTCGAATTTCGCGGCGAGGGTCATCGCGTGTCCGGGTCCTGTTGCATGTGAAACCAATGATAAGTCGCGCCATGTTAAGGAACCGGGGCGGTAAAGCCGCCTTGCAGCGCAGCAATACGCGGAGCAATGGTCGACAAAAAGACGCAGCCGAAGCCGCGTCTTTGGTAAAGCCATGCGCTCGCTGGAAACGCTTACGGCACGCCGACAATCCGTTGTCGACACGGCCGGAGTGGCGGCCGCTTGCGCTACCCTGAGCGCCTGTCTTCCCTTTGCCTGACCCATGACCGTAGAAAAAAACGAACGTCCACTCGAGGCAGGCATCCATGTCGACCTGACCGGGAGCATGACCTATGCCGGCTACCTGCGCCTGGACCAGTTGCTGTCCGCGCAACAGCGGCTGTCGGATCCGCCGCATCACGACGAGATGCTGTTCATCATCCAGCACCAGACTTCGGAGCTGTGGATGAAGCTGCTGATCCACGAGTTGTCCGCGGCGATCGCGCACCTGCAGCGCGACCGGGTCTGGCAATGCCAGAAGGGCCTGGCCCGCTGCAAGCAGGTGCTGCAGCAACTGACCTCGCAGTGGTCGGTGCTGGAGACGCTGACCCCATCGGAATACATGGGCTTCCGCGACATCCTGGGGCCGTCGTCGGGATTCCAGTCGCTGCAGTACCGCACCATCGAGTTCCTGATGGGCAACAAGAACGCAGCGATGCTCAAGGTCTTCGCCCACGATCCGCAAGGCCAGGGCGTACTCGAGCAGGCCCTCGACGCCCCGGGCCTGTACGACGAATTCCTGCTGTACCTGTCGCGCTTCGGCCATGCGGTGCCGCAGCGCCACCTGCAGCGCGACTGGCGCCACGCGCATGTTTCCGATCCGGAGCTGCAGACGGTGTTCGAGCGCATCTACGAGAACACTGATCGTTACTGGCGCGAGTACGCCCTGTGCGAGGACCTGGTGGACGTGGAGACCCAGTTCCAGCTGTGGCGCTTCCGGCACATGCGCACGGTGATGCGCATCATCGGCTTCAAGCGCGGCACCGGTGGTTCCAGCGGCGTGGGTTTCCTCAAGCAGGCGCTGGAACTGACTTTCTTCCCGGAGCTGTTCGAGGTGCGCACCCTGATCGACGGCAAGCCGGGGACGCCCGTCTCCGCCTGAATCCACGCAGGACCACCGCTTTATTGCTTGTAAATCAGAGGCTTTCGCCCGAGTCCGGGCGCTTTGCCGTGTGCAAACGCACATTGCGGATATTTGACGCGAACGGCGTGTCTCGGTGATTCTCCCCCGTCCCGCGCGTTCGGCGCGGCCTGTCATTCCTGAACAAACAAGGGGAAACCGCATGAGCGGTGCCGTTGATACGCAAGCGCCGGGGAAGCTCCCGGAATTCAAGCAGACGCTGGGCCATCCGGCCCCGTTGTGGATGCTGTTCATGACCGAATTCTGGGAACGCTTCGCGTTCTACGGGATCCGCTGGGCACTGGTGCTGTACATCGTGGCCCAGTTCCACGGCGGCAGCGGCTCAGGCGAAGCCAGTGCCAACCAGACCTACGGCGCCTATCTCGCCCTGGTCTATGCAGCGGCGATCTTCGGTGGCTACGTCGCCGACAAGGTGATCGGCTACCAGCGATCGATCCTGGTCGGCGCAGTGATCATGGCCGCCGGCCTGTTCATGATCGCGCTACCCAACGAGCAGGTCTTCGAGCTCGGCCTGGCGACGATCATCGCCGGCAACGGCCTGTTCAAGCCGAACATCTCGACCATGGTAGGCAAGCTCTACAGCGTCAGCGACGAGCGCCGCGACTCGGGCTTCACCATCTTCTACATGGGCATCAATCTGGGCGCGATGCTCTCGCCGCTGCTGACCGGATGGCTGGCCGAGCGCATGTTCGGCGGTTCGCCTGACCTGCCGGCATACAAGGTGGTGTTCATCACCGCCGGCGTCGGCATGCTGATATCGCTGGTCTGGTTCTGGTTCGGTCGCCGCCAGCTGGAAGGCATCGGTCGCCCGCTGGCCGGCAACGAGAACAAGACCCGGGTCCTGCTCACCGCCGTCGGCGCGATCATCGCGATCGTCCCGATCTACTTCCTCCTGTCGCTGGGTGCCAGCACGCTGCAATGGATACTGCTCGCACTGTTCATCGTGCTGGCGGTCGTGCTGCTGGTCGAGGGCATCCGCGAAGGCACGGTGCAGCGCGACAAGGTGATCGCGATGCTGATCATCTTCGCCTTCAACGTGCTGTTCTGGATGTTCTTCGAGCAGGCCGGCAGCTCCTTCAGCTTCCTCTCCGACAAGATCGTCGATCGCGACCTGGGCGCCGCCGGCGGGTTCATCTGGCCGAACGCCTGGTTCCAGTCGGTGAACTCGCTGGCGATCATCACCCTGGCGCCGGTGCTCGCCTGGTTGTGGGTGGCGATGGGCCGTGCCAATCCCTCGATCCCGCGCAAGTTCGGCCTCGGCCTGATCTTCAACGGGTTGGCGTTCCTGCTGCTGATGTTCGCGCTCTCCTCGCTGGTCGACGACGCCGGCAAGATCCCGTTCTGGACCTTGTTTTCGGTCTACGTGATCCAGTCGGTCGGTGAGCTGTGCCTGTCGCCGATCGGGCTGTCGATGACCACCAAGCTGGCCCCGGTGAAACTGGTCGGCTTCGGCATGGGCGGCTGGTTTCTGTCGACCGGCATCGGCAACAACCTGTCGGGCATCTTCGCCAGCCACGTCAG
>JAKFDG010000085.1:0-6420 GCA_036677285.1 Pseudoxanthomonas sp. | reverse complement strand
CGCATGACCCAGGGCACCCAGCATTCGGCCGAAGATCCGCGCAACGCCGACATCCTGATTTCCATCAACGGCGCGCTGAAGCATCGCAACGAGGCGATGGTGTCGGTGTTCGACAGCGGCTTCGTACTCGGCGACGGGGTGTGGGAAGGCTTCCGCGTGATGGGCGGACATCCGTTGTTCCTGGACGCGCACCTTGACCGCCTGTACGAAGGCGCCAAGGCGATCCTGCTGGACATCGGCCTCAGTCGCGAAGAACTGACCCGCGCGCTGTACGCCACGCTCGACGCCAACGGCATGCATGGCGATGGCGTGCACGTGCGCTTGATGGTCACCCGCGGGGTGAAGAGCACGCCCTACCAGGACCCGCGCGTCACCGTGGGCCCGGCCACCGTCGTGATCATTCCCGAGTACAAGACCGCCTCGCCCGAGACCGCCGCGCGTGGCCTGTCGCTGTACACGGTGCACGTGCGTCGCGGCTATCCGGACGTGCAGGATCCCAAGCTCAACTCGCACAGCAAGCTCAACTGCATCACCGCCTGCATCCAGGCCTACGGCGCGGGCGCGGACGAGGCGCTGATGCTGGACCCGCACGGGTTCGTCGCCACCTGCAATTCCACCCACTTCTTCATCGTGCGCAAGGGCGAGGTGTGGACCTCCACCGGCCAGTACTGCCTGGGCGGGATCACCCGCGCCAACGTCATCACGATGTGTCGCGGGAATGGCATTCCGGTGTTCGAGAAGTCCTTCAGCCTCACCGATGTGTACGGCGCCGACGAGGCCTTCGTCACCGGTACGTTCGGCGGGGTGGTGCCGGTGCATACGGTCGACAGCCGGCGCATCGGCAACGAGGCGCGCAACGAAACCGATGCGCGCGGGCCGATGGTGCAGCGGCTGCAGTCGCTGTACCGCGCATTCGCCGCGGCGGACGCGGCCAAGCGGACGCGGCCGGCATGAGCGCGCCTGCGCAGGTGGTGCGGGTGGCGATGTGGTCGGGGCCGCGCAATATTTCCACGGCGATGATGCGCGCCTGGGAAAACCGCGGCGATTGCGCAGTCAGCGACGAGCCGCTGTACGCGCACTACCTGGACCATACCGGACTGGACCATCCGGCGCGCGAGGAAGTCATCGCCGACGGCGACACCGACTGGCGGCGCGTGGTCGATGCGCTGCTGGGTCCGGCGCCCGGCGGCGCGGCGGTGTGGTACCAGAAGCACATGACCCACCATCTGTTGTCGCACATGGACCATGCGTGGATCGCGGGGCTGCGCAACGTGCTGCTGATCCGCGACCCGCGCGAGGTGGTGGCGTCGTACGTGAAGTCGCGCGCCACGGTCACCGCCGACGACATCGGCCTGCCGCAGCAGGTCGCGCTGTACGACGAGTTGTGCGCGACCGGTTCGCCGCCGCCGATCCTGGACGCCGGCGATTTCCTGCGCGCGCCGGAAGCGCACCTGCGCGCGCTGTGCGATTGGCTGGGCATCACCTTCACCGAACGCATGCTGCACTGGCCCAAGGGCCCGCGCGCCAGCGACGGCATCTGGGCGCCGCACTGGTATGCGCATGTATGGGAGTCCACCGGCTTCGAGGCGCCGGTGGAAAAGGCGATCAGTCTCTCGGGTGCAGCGGCGGAGGTTGCGGAGGAATGCCGGCCGCATTTCGAGCGGTTGCACGCATTGCGGATGCAGGTGGGGTAAGAAAGAGCAATCCGGTGGGGGGCGCCACCGAATGAGTAGCCGGCTTCATTCCGACGAAACAGGTAGCAGGTCTATCCTGTGTACATGTCAAACTCGTCATTGCATGCCGAGCATGAGTTGGTCGAGCGCAATCGCCGCTTCTACGATGGGCTCTGGCGTGGCGCGCGGCTGACCGAACCCCAGCGTTTCAATACCTGGCCGCTGGTCATGCGGCTGATCGCCGGCGCCACGCAGCGTCTCGAAGTAGCGCCCGGCCTACGGCCACGATTTCCGCTGCACGGCACGCAGTTCGTGGACATCAGCGCGCCAGCGCTGCAGCGCCTGCAAGCCGGAGGCGCTAATGCCTTGCAAGGCCAGGTATCCGCGCTGCCGTTCCCGGATGCAACCTTCGATGCCGTCTGCGCGCTGGACATCATCGAGCACGTGGTCGACGACGAGGGCGCGCTCGCCGAGCTTGCCCGCGTGGCCAAACCCGGCGCGGTGGTGCTGCTGTCGGCGCCGCTGCACCCGGCCAGCTGGACCGCGTTCGACGATTTCGTTGGCCACTACCGTCGTTACGAGCCGGAGCACTTGCTGGCGAAGCTCCGCGCTCATGGTCTTACGCTGGAGCACAGCGCGATCTACGGTATGCAGCCCAAATCTTCGAGAATGCTGGATGTGGGTATGTGGTTCCTCACCCATCAGCGCCGGCAGGCGATGTGGTGGTACAACCGGACGCTGCCGCTATTCGTGCGCTTCCAGAAACCGCTGGCGCTGGTTCCGGGCATGGTCGGCACCGCGCAGGTGGATGAGGTGTTGCTGGTCTGCCGCAAGGTCTCGACCGATACGCATCACTAACGATTGGTCGCAGACAATCCGTGACTTGTCGCGCGGGTTACGGGCTTGCGCCGCTCACCACCGGGAGGCCTTGCATGAGTGTGACCGCGGAGATCGGCCAGGCGCTGGCCAAAGAATTCGCCCTGCCCGATGCGGGCACCACCACGGTCATGGTGGTGCGCTTGCTGGTGGCCGCGGTGCTGGGCGGGATGTTGGGCCTCGAGCGGGAGAGCAAGGGACGCGCTGCGGGCCTGAAGACCCACATCCTGGTGTCGATAGGGTCGGCGTTGTTCGTGATGGCGCCGTTGTTGTCGGGGATCGATCCGGGCGATGTGACGCGGGTGATGCAGGGCATCGTGTCGGGCATCGGTTTCCTGGGCGCGGGCGCGATCATCAAGCTGGAACGCGACGAACGCATCGAAGGCCTCACCACCGCCGCCGGCATCTGGATGGTCTCCGCCGTAGGCATGGCCGCCGGCATGGGCATGGAGGTCATGGCGCTGGCGACTACGCTGATTGCGCTGGCGGTGGTCAACACCATCCCCAGGATCATGCGAAACGAAGAGCCTTGAGTAGCAGTTCGTCAGTCCCTCGCAAGATTCATGGGAATCGCTCACCGCAGACAGCGGGCTTGAGCCCGCCCTATGAGCTCTACTCGCACCGTTGAATGCGCTATTGCGCCGGCAGCAGGCCGAGCTGCTGCATCACCGCAAGATTGTCGTAGGTGGTCCATTCCTCGACGATGCGTCCGTCCTCGAAGCGGAAGAAGGTCATGCCATCAATCGCCACGGCCTTGCCGGTCCCGGGGAAGGAACCGGTCTTGACGCTGTTGGTTCCGGAAGAGCGCCAGTGCACCGCGACCATGCCGTCCTCGGCGACGGTCCGGTCCACCCACACTTTCAGGTCGGGAAACGCCGCGCGCAACGCGCGTCCCGACGCGTTGTCGTCTTCAAGCGTGTAGTTGCGGCCGAAGCCGTGGGCGACGAAGCCCGGGCCGTAGATCTCGTCGGAGATCTCGAACCGTCCCTGCCCCATCTTTTCGAGCAGCACGCGTTTCGCGGTCGCGGTGTCCTCGGCCGGTCCGGCGGTGGCGAGGGCGGGAAGGGCGAGAACGCCGGCGATCAGGATCAGCAGGAGTGGTTTGCGCATGTCGATGCCCTTGGTATGGAGGAAGGTGGATGCCGGTACCGCGGAATGCGACAGGCCGGCTGTTTCACGACGTCTGCCCGGCCGCCGATTCCCTGGCACTCAAGCGGTAGCCGAGCAGCGAGAACGCGAGGATGCCGACGTTGCCGGCGAAATCCAGCAGCATCCAGTCGGTGAACATGCCCTTGATGAAATAGAAGTAGTAGTTGAAGCCGAAGAACGGCACCGAGGCGAGCAGGCCGAATATCAAAAAGGTCCTGGGTAGGAACCGCGAGGTGTAGATCACGATGCCGCACAACATCGCCTGCGCGCCGAAGCAGGCGACGAACAGCGCGCTGGTGGCGTTGCCGACACGGTATTCCGGCCTGATCACCAGCGCTTCGACGGTGGCGGGAAAGAACAGGCACCAGGCGCCGAGGCCGAGGAAGATCAGGGCGAGTGCCTTCTGCACGTGGATCGATTTCAAGGAATGCTCCTGTGCAAGCAGGGACGCTCAGCGCGACGGCAGTGCCGTGCCGGGGGCCAGGGTTTCCACCAGGTCGCCGCTCTGGATCAGGCGCGGACTGTCCGATACCGGGATCTCGACCTCGTCGAACGCCACCGGCAGGCCGGCGCACTGCAGCGGGTCGGGGGCATCGCACAGGTGGAAATGCAGGTGCGGCTCGGTGGAGTTGCCCGAGGTGCCGACCTCGCCCAGCTGCTGTCCGGCCTTGACCTGGTCGCCGATCGCGACCGCGGCGCTGCCGGGCTTGAGGTGGCCGTAGACCGAGTAGATGCCCTCGGCATGGCGCACGACCACGTGGTTGCCGGGGATGGACTCGGTGCCCGCGGCAAGCAGCGCGCCCTGGCTCTCGAGCAGGCGCTTCTGGTATTGCGCCAGGGTCTCGTCGGCGCGGCGCATCGCGGCCACGCTGTCGGGCAGCTTGTCGAGCACCGCGACCACTTCGCCGTCGGCCGTCGCCAGCACCGGTTCGCCGTAAGCGTAGTAGTCGGTCACCTTGGCGCCATCGCCGCCGTAGGTTCCGCCCGAGGCGCCGTAACGCACGAAGTCGAACGCGAACTCCTCGGGCACCGCCCAGCGATGGTGGCTGTGCAGGGTGGAACCCGCGCCGGCCACCCAGCGGCCGCGCAGCGGCAAGCGGTAGTGGCCGGGAACGGTGCCGTGGCGCAATGGCAGGCTGGCGACCGTGTCCTCGGCCTTGCCTTCGTAGTCGACGGTGACCCGCACCTGCTCCGGTTGCCCGCGGAAGGCGAAGACCTGCGCGGGAAGATAGAGCGAGGCCCCCGGCGCGAGCGTGCGCGTGGCCGAGAGCGTGGGCTTGCCGCCGAACAGCTGGTCCGGCGCGAACTGGAAGGCGAGCAGTTCGAACATGCCGGCCGTGGCCATCGCATTGCCGGTCCTGGCCGCGCCGTCGAGGTCGCTGGCATGCAAGGTGCGCGACAGCACCACCTCGTCCTTGCGCAGCAATTCGAAGCGGACCTGGCCGACGACCACCGCCTCGCCGCCGCGGTTGACGATGGCGGTGTTCTGCAGCACCGCGCTGTGCAGGTTGCGCGCGGCTTCCAGCTGGTAGGACCACAGCTGTTGCTGCGGATAGAAGCGGACTTCGACCCCGGCGGCTGGCGCGGCCCTGGCCGGCGTACCGAAGAGCAGTGCGGCGAGAACAACAACGACGGTGGATTTCATGGCGAACCTCGTTGAACCGTCGGTCATCCCTGACCGGAGGGGTGTCAGGTGGGAGGAAAGGGGGAAGCGAGCGGAGCGCGATCCTCGCGCAGGCGCCGCACAAGCGAGCACAACGCGATCAGGACCAGGATCACGGCCAGGACCACGCGGCCGGTGAACGGGTTTGGCGATGCGACGTGCAGCGTGTTCATGCCGCACCCGCCGGCACGCCTGCATCGGCGGGAAACAGATAGCCGCGGATCTGCGCGCGGGTCACGCCCGCGCCGGTGAGCACGGTCGCCACGTCCAGGCCGGCGAACGCATCGCGATTGGCGAGCAAGGCGGCGATCCCCACCGCCCCGGCGGGTTCGACCACCAGGCCGGCATGTTCATGCACCAGGCGAATGGCCTGCACGATCGTGTCGTCGTCGACCAGCAGCACCTCGTCCATCAGCCCGTGCAGGCCGGCCACCGTGGCGGCGATGGGCACGCGCACGGCGATGCCGTCGGCGATGGTCTGCACCGGCGGATAGGACACGAGCTGGCCGCTGCGCCAGGCCTCGGCCATGGACGGCGCGCCGCTGCTGCACGCGCCGACGATGCGGGTGGCCGGCGAATGCGCCTTCATCCAGCGCGCCATGCCGGTGAGCAAGGCGCCGTTGCCGAGCGGCAGCAGCAGCGCATCGAAGCGTGCGTCGTGCCGCAGCAGTTCCACCGCGATGCTGCCCGCGCCTTCGGAAATTTCCGCCTGCGCGCCATCCTCGATGAATTCCTGGCCTTGCGCCTGCGCCCAGGCGCGCGCGGCGTCCTTGGCCTCGTCGAAGTCCTCGCCATGGCGCAGCACCTGCGCGCCCAGCGCCTGCATCCTTTCGATCTTGAATGGATTGGCGTCGACCGCCGCGAACACGGTCAGGGCGATGCCGTGCTTGCGGCAGGCATAGGCCATGGCCTGGCCGAAGTTGCCGGCGCTGGCGCACACCAGCGGTTCGCGCCGGCCGTCGGCGACCCGACCGGCGAGCAGGAAATCGGCGCCGCGTCCCTTGAAGCAGCGCACCGGATTGAGGGTCTCGACCTTGACCGTCAGGCGGCATCCGAGCA
>JAKFDG010000084.1:0-9006 GCA_036677285.1 Pseudoxanthomonas sp. | reverse complement strand
GTAGACGTCCGCCGCGGACGCCTTGATTCCGACCCTATGCAGGATGTCCACCATGGTTTTCTCCTTGCGGATTGTTCGAGATGACTGGGTGCGCCCAGGCAGGCACCTTCTGGCGTCAGTCATCGCCTGAAGACCCGATGGTGAAGTCGTGGCGGATAATATGCAAGTATTTGCTTGCATGTCAAGTGGCGAAGCCTGGCCAGTTCGAGGTCGTCGGACTGCGCGCCGTCATCTGTTCGCCCACGTGGCTTAGGTGGGTAATTACCCTTCGCGCACGAGCATGCGTCGCCCGGGTAAGCGGATTGCCCGGCCGAAGTCGCAAGAAGGCCGCCGGTGTGAGCCGGCGGCCTTTCGCTCCGTACAGCGAAAAAAATCAGAAGTCGAAGCGCGCCTGCACCTGGGCCAGGTCGACGTCCAGGTCCTCGACCTCGAAGCGGCTGTACTCACCGCGCAACGCGACGGAGTCGTTGAAACGGTACTGCACGCCGACGCCGTAGGTCGGGTCGGTGCCATTGTCGTCGACGGTGCCGGCCAGGCCGGGGATCGCGGTGTCCAGGTCCCATCGCTGGAAGCCCGCCTTGGCGTAGCCGGAGAATTTATCGGTGAACGGTATCGTGCCGACTGCGGTGAGATAGGCAGAGCTGGCTTCCAGGTCCGCCCCGGCGACGCCAGGCTCCAGCTTGCCCAGGTCCACGTAGCCGGCCTCGAGGCCGAACCAGCGGTTGAACTGGTAACCGCCGAACACGGAGAACGCGGTGTCCTCGTCGTCGTAAGTGCCTTCGTCGACGAAGGATTGGCCGGCACCGGCGCCGGCATAGAAGCCAGGGGCCTCGGCCGCCTGCGCACCGAAAGCGGCGGCGCCGATCAGGACGGCAAACAGGGTGCGGGAAAGCATTTTCTTCTTGGTCATTGCATTGGACTCCTGCAGCGGACATCGCACATGGGGAGGGAGCGGCGATTTCCGTGCGACGGTTCCCGGCGGAATGCCTGGAATGCCGTCGCTGCAGCAATGAAATGGGTGCCCGGCGAACGTGCAAAAGTGCGGAATCAGGGAAGCAATGTCCCGCGAGCGGTCCAATTAGGATCAGGGACCACGGGCTGGGTTCTGTTTCGTCGACGCATCAACCCTGCGCCGTCGATCCCTCATGTCATTGCCATAAGTCACTGCACCCGAGGACACGTGCGTGCGTGATACGGGGACCGTAGCTTTGCCGGAATCCATGGGTCCGCACGATCAGATGAAGAAAAGAGCCACTGCTGAATGGTTGGGCAACGCAACTTCCAAAGGCGGAGCCGGTCCATCGGTTCCGTTATAGCTCTATCGGTAGCCGGCGCCGTGTGGTCACGCGCACCGCGAAGCAAATGGCACGAAAGTGTCCGCAACTCGCTTGTGACCGACAGGGACGGCTTGCCACAATGCAGCGGGGCCGGGATTGGTGCGGGCAGGAAGCGCCGGCCGATGTACCCGGTCCCTTGTTTATTCCCAACGTGAGGATCACATGAACCAAAAGCATCTCGCCGCATTCCTTCTCGCCCTCGTGGGCGCCGCACCCACCGCCTGGGCGGGGGAGTGCGAAACCAACTTCAGCAAGTCCGGCAACATTCTCACCGGCACGGATTTCTCCAGCAGCGTCACCATCCCCGACTTGTCCGTGGTCGACGCCATGGGCCAGATGCGCGGCATCATGATCGCCGAGAAGATGGACGTGATCACCGAGGATATCGAAACCGGCAGCATGCTGGTCGAGCAACGCTCCACCAACACCACCCGCGCCATCCCGACCCTGATCAACGTCACCGGCAGCGACGCCGGCGCGACCGTGGAAATGACGGTCAAGACCGAGAAGGGCCAGATGGCCAAGCAGGACGCCATCCGCCCGTACATGTGCGGCCTGTTCGCCAAGCTCAAGGGCGGCAAGGACGGTCGCGCTGCTGCCGCGCAAGGCGCGCGCGCCAAGAACAACGACGACACCACCATCAAGGATGTGTATGTGTTCTCGCGCGAGATCGCACGCGAGGCCAAGGGCAACGCCGTGGCCGTGACCGCGCGTCACAAGGGTCGCAAGTACGGGTTGAAGGGTCGCGTGGACTACATCCAGGAGGATGGCGAGGATTACAACGTGTCCTTCGACATCCCCAGCCAAAGCGAGATGCTGCTGCAGGTGCCCGGCGACAACGAGCCGCGGGTCGGCGTGGCCTGCCTGTTCCGCCCCAACCAGCTGGCCAACGTGCTGACCTTCCGCAAGGGTGACAAGGCGACCTTCACCGGCACCTTCCTGCGCTACGACGACATGAAGCGCACGCTGTGGCTGCAGAACTGCGTCCAGACCAAGAAGTAACGACCGAAGGGAAGGAGGCAGGCGAGCGGATAACAAAAAAGGACGCCCCGTTTCCGGGGCGTCCTTCGATCATGCGAGCCGCAAACGATGTTCAGCCGCCACCCTCGTCGTCGGCGGTGTCGCTGTCGTCAGCGTCGTCCTCGGCACCATCGTTGCCCTGGTCCTTGGCCCGGGTCGACTGATCCTCGCCGAACTCGCGGCGGGTCTCCGCGTCCGCCTCCTTCTGCTCCTTGGCGCGCGCAGCGGTGTCCTGCCCGAACGCCGAAGCATCGCTGCCCGTAGTGTTGTCCGTGGTCGGTTCGGCGGGGTAGTCCACGTCCCTGGCCTGGGCCGCTGCCGCTTGATCGCTGCCGAACTGGGAGCGCTCATCCGCGGTGGCGTCGCGCAGTTGCTGGGCGCGTGCGCTGGTGTCCTGGCCCAAGGAACTGCGATCGACACCGTCCTGCATCGACCCGCTCATTGAACCGTGCGGATTGGGATTGCCTGTGCCTGCGCCAGCGGTGCCGCCACCTTGGCCGCCGCCCTGTCCTTGCGCAAAGGCGATCGGTGTGGCCATGCAGGCGGCGATGGCAAAGCTCAATAGTCTCGTGCGCATCGTGGATACTCCAAAGTTGCGCCGCTCATGCGACGGACGAAAGGTATTCGCCAGACACTGCATCTCGGATGAACTTCACCGATTGATCCGGCATGTTATGGAGAAAAGAAAAAGTCGCTGAACGCACTGCACGCCAGGTTAACGCATGCCGTCACCGCGCCTCCAGCGCGTGTGCATCGCGATGCCTGAACGCAAGCGCGTGGATTGCGGTTTCAGCCCTCGCCCCGGTAACGCAAGGTCAATCCCTTGAGGAAATTGCGCAGGATCTGGTCGCCACAGGCACGGTAGTGCTTGTGTCCGGCCTGGCGGAACAGTGCGGTGAGTTCCGGCTTGGACAGGGGAAAGCCGGCGGCTTCGAAGATCTCGTGCATGTCCACGTCTTTCAACTGGAAGGCGACGCGGAGTTTTTTCAGGATCAGGTTGTTGCTGATGCGGCTTTCCAATGGCCGCTGCGGCAGGCTTTCGTCGCGGCCGCGGTAGTAGTACACCAGTCCCTCCAGGAAATGCGCGAGCACGCGGTCGCTGCAGGCCACGAAGCCGTCCTCGTCCTCTTTCTTCAGCAGGGCGGGCACGTCCGTCCTGGCGATCGGGAACTGCGCATCGGCCAGCTGGATGATCTCGACCACCTTGCCGTCTCCGAGGTCGAGCATGTAGCGGATGCTGCGCATCACGTCGTTGTTGATCATGGGGGGTCCCGTTCCAGCGGATACAAGAATGCAGGCCAGATTACCCTTTCGACACGCAAAAGGCGGGTCGGCCCGCCCACAAACTTTTCACCTGGCGTCATTAGGATGGACCCCATACCGCGTAAGCCGTCGAACCCGGGAGGAAAAGTGACCGAGCACGCGAACGTCGCGCCAGATGTCGTCGACCGATTGCGCGCGATCTGCCTCGAGCTGCCCGAGGCCCACGAAGAACAGGCGTGGGTGGGCACGCGCTGGATGATCCGCAAGAAGAACTTCGCCCACGTGCTGGTCATCGACGCTGGCTGGCCGCCGGCTTATGCGCGCGCGGCCGGGACCGACGGCCCGGCCACCGTGCTGACCTTCCGCTCCAGCGCAAGGCTCAGCGCGCCCCGGTTCTCGCGTCCTCCGTTCTTCAAGCCGGTGTGGTGGCCCGATATCGCCGGCCTCGTCATCGACGCCCGCACCGATTGGGACGAAGTCACCGACCTGGTCACCGGCAGCTACTGCCTGCTGGCGCCGAAGAAACTGGCCGGATTGGTCGATTACCCCGCAAGCTGACGAGGGCGCGTTTATCAAGAGCACCGCTCAAGGCGTTCCGCGATGGGCGAGAACGACACCGGTCAGGCGTGCTCCAGCGTCCGTTTCATGGCGACCATCCCTTGTTCGATCATCGCGCGGATGGGCCCGGCCAGTTCATCGGGCAACAGGTCGGCGATCCAGACCAGCCGGGCGTGGCCATCGCCTTCGGCGAAAACCTGCAGCGACGCATTGTGATGCTTGAACTGCCCGCCAACAGCAGCCCAGGCCACGCGGCGCGCCGAGTCATCGACGTCGACGATCAACTCGCGCACCTGCATCCCGTTACCGAAGGTGACGATCCTTGCGCCGCCTTCCAGCCGGCAGTCGGTCACGAAGCCAGGCACCAGGCGGACATGGATCTGGCCGACATCGCGGATCGCGTCCCAGGCCTGGTCGGGGTGGATCTCAACCAGTATTTCGTCATGGATGGAAGCCATTGGTCTGCCTCTTCGGTGGGTCAGTGAAGGGACGCGGGGCGCATCCGGGCACGCGGCAACGGCTGGCTACCACATCCAGCCCTCGACCAGCGGATCTTGCAGCGGCGTCCTGGGCCGCACGCGCTCGGCCTCCATCATGGCGATCATCACTGCGTCTTCGGGTTCGCGATGACCTGACCAGAGAATGGCGTAACGTCTGCCGTGGGTGCGGGCGAACGCCCAGCTCCGGAATGCTTCGACCGCATCCTCATCCCTTTCCATGCCGCTTCGCCGCGCGAGCTCCCGGAGGGTGAGCTGCATGCTGTGCCGGTCCCGGAAATGGCCGGGCCAGTCGTCGGCGGCGATGTCGTCCAACCAATCGAAGGCGGGAAAACGCTGTTTCCGGCCAGTCTGCGGAACCACTTCCACGGAGAGCATGGCAATCCTCCAAGTACATCGGTCGCCGGCAGCTCGAAGGCACTGATCATGCCGGGTGCGCTATCCGTTGCGCATCGGTGCATTCCCGTGCATGCGGATGTTTGGAGCGGGTACGTAATGTGCGTGCGAAGATTCACGCCACCCAGACGGCCATGAAGTTAACAATTCACCTCACTGCCCGACATGCGTGGTTGAAACACGACAATATGAAGTGCCTCTGCCCTCCAGCACGTCGTGTCGGGGCAATGAACGCATCGCAACGCCCGATCCACGGCCCGGCTCTGGTTCGTAACCAGTCAGCCTGGCCGGTGTTAGACCCATCTCGTGTTGCGATGCATAATCAACGAATGTTGTTACCAAGGACGGTGGCGTGATCGTATTCGGCATTCTTGGCCTGGGCCTTGTCATCGGTGCGGCCTGGCATGAGCTACAGGTGTGGCGGGGAAAGCGTCCGCCCTGAGTGCGATCCGCGCGTGCTGGCGGTCACGGCCATGCGAACCCACCGCGGTGCCCCGCCTCGCCAGCCGCTGGAGCTGTTGCAGCGCAGTGCATACGAATTCATGGCCCCATGGGCGGTCCCGGCTTGTAGCCTCGAAGGCTTGGCATCGCGGGTGCGTTCTTCCCGCAACTGGCGCTTACCGTCGTCATACCGGGGAACCTGCATGAGATTGCTGCTCGCACTTTGCTTCGGCCTGATGTTCGGTGCTACCGCGCAGGCACGCGACTTCGCCATCGACCACCTCGAGCCCGCCAGCTGGTGGGTGGGCATGCAGCACCATCGCGTCGAGCTGATGGTGCACGGCGAAGGGATCGCAGCGTTGTTACCGCGGATCGCGCATGCCGGTGTCGGGGTCGCCGATGTGCAGAAGGTGGCCAATCCGAACTACCTGTTCGTCACGATCGACATCACGGCCACGGCAAGGCCCGGCACGTTCGATATCGAGTTCCTCGACGGGGATCGCGTCGCCGTGCGCCATCCGTACCGGATCGACGCGCGCGAGCCCGGCTCGGCGACGCGCAAGGGCTTCGACGGTTCCGATGCGATCTACCTGATCACCCCGGACCGCTTCGCCAATGGCGATCCCGGCAACGACAGCGTCGCCTCGATGCGCGAGCCGGCCGACCGCGCTTCGCCCAATGGGCGCCATGGCGGCGACATTGAGGGAATATCGAAGCATCTCGACTACATCGCCGGCATGGGCTACACCCAGCTGTGGCCGACGCCGCTGCTGGAGAACAACCAGCCGAAGTTCTCCTACCACGGTTACGCCATTACCGACCTGTACCGCATCGATCCGCGCTTCGGTGGCAACGAGGATTACCGGACGCTTTCCCGCAAGGCGAAGGCGAAGGGCGTCGGCCTGATCATGGATGTGGTGCTGAACCACATCGGTTCGGAACACTGGTGGATGCGCGACCTGCCCACGCCGGACTGGATCAACCATGGCGGCAGGTTCGCTCCGACCAACCATCGGCGCACCACGGTGCAGGATCCGTACGCCGCCGCGCAGGATCGTGCGGACTTCGTCGAGGGTTGGTTCTCGCCGGGCATGCCCGACCTCAACCAGCGCAACCCGCACCTGGCCACCTACCTGATCCAGAACAGCCTGTGGTGGATCGAGTACGCCGGCCTGTCCGGCATCCGCGAGGACACCTTCGGCTATGCCGATGCCGATTTCCTCAGCGCATGGGGCAAGGCGATACTCGAGGAATACCCCGACTTCAGCATGGTCGGCGAGGAGTGGAGTGCGAACCCGGCCACGGTCGCGCACTGGCAACGCGGCAAGCTCAATCCCGACGGCCACGTGCCGGCGATGCCGAGCATGATGGATTTCCCGATCCACATCGCCCTGCGTGACGGCCTGCGAGAACCGGAAGGCAACGAGAGCGGTTGGGTGCGCCTGTATGAGATGCTGGCCAACGACTACCTGTATCCGGATGCCTCGCGCCTGGTCGTGTTCGCCGAGAACCACGACACCACGCGCTTCCTCGCCAATGCTGGCGGCGACGTCGCCCTGTTCAAGCTTGCGATGGCCTACCTGGCCACCATCCGCGGCACGCCGCAGTTCTTCTACGGCTCGGAAGTGCTGATGGAAGGGCCGCGCGAACGCGACGATGGAGCGATCCGCGCCGACATGCCCGGCGGCTGGGCGGGCGATGCGGCGGATGCCTTCACGGGACGCGGCCTGTCGCCAGCTCAGCGCGACGCACAGGATTACCTCAGGCGCCTGCTCGACTGGCGCAAGCGCACCCGGGTCGTGCAGCACGGCAAACTGCAGCACTTCGCGCCTGCGGACGGTGTCTACGTCTACTTCCGCTATGACGGCAAGGACACCGTAATGGTGGCCTTGAACAGGAATGTCGACGCGACGCCGCTCGCGCTTGATCGCTTCAGGGAATTCATTGCGGCGGACCGCCGCGGCCGCGACGTGATGGCCGGCACTGAACTCGCGCTCGATAAACCACTGCTCCTGGCCGGCAAGTCGGCGACGATCATCCGGATCGAGTAGGCACTCTCAGAACACGGCGCGCTTCGTTGCTGCCTTCCGCAACGAATCCGCATCAGGCCAGGTGCCGGACGCAGGTTGCGTTTTCGTTCATGTGGGGAGACCGCGTCACCCAGCGGCCCATGCTGCCCGTGTAATGCGGATGTGAAGCGGAACGTGCGCGCGTTGACCGCCGCATAACCGGGGACGCAGCACGGTGCCTCCACCACGGCGCATGCCTGCGTCAGATGGACATGGAGTATCGCCATGACCAGATCCACCACACGTTCCATGCAAATCCTGCTGCTTGCATCCGGTGTCGCCTTCGTTGGCACCGCTTCCGCCGCTGAAGACTGGAAGGCGGGAAAATCGGCGGAAGACAAGGTCAAGATGATGGACAGCGACGGCAACGGCAGCGTGTCCCCGGCCGAACACGCCGCGGGCGCCGAACGGATGTTCGGCAAGCTCGACGTCGACAAGGATGGCAAGGTCACTGCGGCCGAAATGGATGCCGCGCACGCGGGCGACGCTTCGCACGAGCGCATGTCGTCCGCCGACAAGATCAAGACCATCGACAGCAATGCCGATGGCAGCCTGTCTGCCGCCGAGCATGCTTCCGGTTCGCAAGCGATGTTCACCAAGGCCGATACCAACGCCGACGGCAGCCTGACCGTGGACGAAGTCAAAGCCTCGCACGCGGCGATGATGGGCAAGAAGAAGTAACGGCATTGTCACCAGGGCAGCATGGAGCGGTTCGCCAGCCCTCCATGCGTCCTTGCGTTTCAATCCAGGGGCGGGTCCACCTTCGACATTACCGCATCGCGCAGGCGCGCTGCCTCGCCAGCATCCGAAAACCGCAGGCCATTGCCATTGCGCTCGATGCCCAGTGCCCGATATGCGTCGTCGAGTGCGGGGAAACTGCGCGCTGCCGCATGGCGGCGATAAAGCGTGGTGAGGGCGTCGCCACCGGCAATGCGGTCCAGCTCGGCGATGAAGGCTCCCGACGCCACGCTGTCGGTGCCGCGCAGGCAGCAGCGCGCGTAACGGTCCAGCACTTCATCCAACGACATGCCGCGCGTGCGACGCAAGGCCAGGTCCGCTTCCAGCCAGTACGCCGCACCGGCCCAGTACACGCGCATGGTGGCGCCACGCTTGCGCCCCAAAGTGTCCAGGCGCGGGCCGGGGCCGACCCCCGCGCCGCGGCGGAAGCCGGCGTCCAGGCGCTCCCATGCGTCGCGTGGGTCCAGCATTCCAGCGCGGGCGCGCAATACGTTCTGGTAGTAGCTGGCCAGGCCTTCGGCCAGCCAGCGGCCGTTTTCGCCGAGATAGGGATGGCGCAGGTGTGACAGCTCATGCACCGCGGTCCAGTCGCCGCGCAATTCGCCAGCGCTGGCGTTGCGTCGCACGTACAGCAGCACGCCGGCTTCGCCGCGACGCAGCGTCTGGCCCCACGGCACCGGGCTGGCG
>JAKFDG010000083.1:0-3715 GCA_036677285.1 Pseudoxanthomonas sp. | reverse complement strand
CATCAGCAGCGTGGTTTCGTTGCGGCTGGTCAGCACCCGGTCGAACACCTGCATCATGTAGATCGAGGGCACCAACATCAGCAGGTTGATCACCCCGCTGAACAGCGCGAGCACCCCGAATAGGCGGCGATAGCGCAGCAGCGCGGCATCGATATCCCGCCTGGGATCAAGAATGAGTCGCATAAGATCCAAGAGTTAATAACTAGGGGGGAAAAGCGCGGCGGCGAAGCTTAACATGGCCCTATCGGTCGGTATCCAGCCACTACTTGCGAATGCGGTCTAGCGCCAAATAGAGAGAGTTTCAGTGGTGCCACACGCAGTTCCGCAACTGCCTAGCCTTGACGCCGAGTCCAATAATGGCACTTTGACGTCAAAAATTTCAACCTGTACAGTCCGCACCAAACCAGTTTCCCCCACTCTGCAAATGGAGCTTGCTATGCCAGCCCTCGTCTACGGCGAAACCCGCATCAACACCAGCACCAATGGCTACCAGCAAGAGCCTGCCGTCACGGCCCTGACCGACGGCGGCTATGTAGTGGCCTGGAGTGGCTACGGAGTCGGCGACACCAGCGGCATCTTTACCCAGCGTTTTGACGCCAACGGCGCCAAGGTGGGGGGCGAAACCCTGATCAACACCACCACCGCGGGCGAACAAAAAGACGCCGTAATCACCACCCTGGCTAACGGCGGCTATGTGGTGAGCTGGCATAACGATGTCGACGGCGGCGACATCTTCGCCCAGCTCTATAACGCCAACGGCGCCAAGGTAGGCAGCGAATCCAGGGTCAACTCCAGCACCGCTTATGAGCAGGACAGCCCCAATATTACTGCCCTGAACGATGGCGGTTATGTGGTGGCCTGGGCATCCTATGGTCAGGACTCTAGTGGCGAATGGGGGACCTACCTGCAGCGCTATAACGCCAGCGGCGCCAAGGTCGGTGGGGAAACCCGCATCAACAGCACCACCGCCGGCGCGCAGGATGGCCCTGCCATCACCGGTCTTGCCGACGGCGGTTATCTGGCGGTTTGGGAAGGTAACGGCGGTGGCGATGCGTATGGCATCTTCGCCCAGCGCTTCGACGCCGGCGGCGCCAAGGTGGGGGGAGAAACCCACATCAACAGCACCACTACCGACTTACAAAGCGACCCCGCCATCACCGTCCTGGCCAACGGCGGCTATGTGGTCAGCTGGCAGTCGTACCCCGACGATCTCGACAACGATGAGGACACCCAGGCCCCCGGCGATATCTACGCCCAACTGTATAACGCCAGCGGCGCAAAAGTCGGCGGCCAAACCCTGGTCAACAGCACCACGGTAGGCAATCAGGAAGAGCCCAACATCACCGCCATGAGCGACGGCTGCTATCTGGTGACCTGGAATGGCAACGGCAGCGGCGATTCCGCCGGCATCTTCGCCCAGCGCTATAACGCCAGCGGCGCCAAGGTCGGCGGGGAAACCCGCATCAATACCACCACCGCCGACAATCAAGAATTCTCTAGCGTCACCGCCTTGGCCGATGGTGGCTATCTGATTGTCTGGGAATCCTATAACCAGGATGGGCAATACTCCGGCATCTATTCCCAGCGCTTCGACGCAAGCGGCAACAAGCTGTCCGGCCTGACGGGTGACGCCTCGGCCAACACGCTGGCCTGGTCGGGCAGCGGCAGCGTGATCATCGATGCAGGCGCCGGTAACGACAGCCTCAGCGGCGGCAGCGCAAACGATCACCTCAACGGTGGCGCAGGCAACGACATCCTTAATGGCCGCGCGGGGGCCGACCGGATGATCGGCGGCGATGGCTCCGATCTCTACTACGTCGACAACACCGGCGATGTCGTCAACGAAACCAATGCCGTCGCCAGCACCGGCGGCACCGATACCGTCTACAGCTACCTCGCCGCCTACAGCCTCGGCGCCAACCTGGAGAACCTGCGCCTGCTCGCAACCGGCGCCGCCAACGGCACCGGCAACGGCCTCAACAACCTGCTTTATGCCGGAGCCGGCAACAACATCCTGAACGGCAGCACCGGCACCGACACCGCCTCTTACGCGTATGCGACCAGCGCCGTCAGCGTCAGCCTGGCCAGCACCACCGCGCAGGCCACCGGCGGCTCGGGCAGCGATACCCTGCTGAATATCGAGAACCTCACCGGCAGCAACTACCACGACAAGCTGACCGGCAACTCGGCCGCCAATACCCTCAGCGGCGGCGCCGGCAACGACAGCCTCAATGGCGGCGCGGGGGCCGACCGGATGATCGGCGGCGATGGCTCGGACATCTACTACGTCGACAACACCGGCGACGTCGTCAGCGAGACCAACTCCGTCGCCAGCACCGGCGGCGCCGATACCGTCTACAGCTACCTCGCCGCCTACAGCCTCGGCGCCAACCTGGAGAACCTGCGCCTGCTCGCGAGCGGCGCCGCCAACGGCACCGGCAACAGTCTCAACAACCTGATCTATGCCGGGGCCGGCAACAACAGCCTGGATGGCGGCGCCGGTACCGACACGATTTCCTATGCCTATGCGGCCAGTGCCGTTACCACCAGCCTGGCCAGCACCGCTGCCCAAGCCACCGGCGGCTCGGGCTCCGATACCTTGAAGAATTTCGAGAACCTCACCGGCAGCAGCTACCACGACAAGCTGACCGGCAACTCGGCCGCCAATACCCTCAGCGGCGGTGCAGGCAACGACATCCTCAATGGCGGAGCGGGGGCCGACCGGCTGATCGGCGGCGATGGCTCCGACCTCTACTACGTCGATAACACTGGCGACGTCGTCAGCGAAACCAACTCCGTCGCCAGCACCGGCGGCGTCGATACCGTCTACAGCTACCTCGCCGCCTACAGCCTCGGCGCCAACGTTGAGAATCTGCGCCTCCTCGCGAGCGGTGCCGCCAACGGCACCGGCAACGGCCTCAACAACCTGATCTATGCCGGAGCCGGTAACAACATCCTGAACGGCGGCACAGGCACCGACACCGTCTCTTACGCATATGCCGGCAGCGCCGTCAGCGCCAGCCTGGCCAGCACCGCCGCGCAGGCCACCGGCGGCTCGGGCAGCGATACCCTGCTGAATATCGAGAACCTCACCGGCAGCAACTACCACGACACGCTGACCGGCAACTCGGCCGCCAATACCCTCAGCGGCGGTGCAGGCAACGACACGCTCTCCGGTGGTGCTGGCAACGATCTACTGATCGGTGGCGCGGGTGTCGACCGGCTTAATGGCGGCAGCGGAGCGGATCGCTTCGACTTCAACGCCTTGACCGAAATGGGTCTGGGATCGCTGCGCGATGTGATAGGCGATTTCAAAAGCAGCGAGGGCGACAAGATCGACCTGTCGACCCTAGATGCCAACACGGCAACCGCGGCCAATGACGCCTTCAGTTTTATCGGTTCGAGCGCGTTCAGCGGCACCAACGCGGCCGGTCAACTGCGATTCGCTAACGGCGTGTTGTACGGCAGCACCGACGCCGACTCGGCGGCTGAGTTTGAGATTTCCCTGCTTGGCGTGACAGCCCTCAGCAGCACTGACTTTATCGCCTAACCGGCACCTCAGCCGAACACCGACAGGAGGCTTCCTTGCCGCTAGCCGACGGCGGTGCCCATAATCGGCCGCATCGACTCTTTCGGAACCCCGCAGCCATGGCGATTTCCCGCGGCGATCTCGACCAGCACGGCCTGATCATCGGCGTCTCCCCCGAGCGCTTTC
>JAKFDG010000082.1:0-12632 GCA_036677285.1 Pseudoxanthomonas sp. | reverse complement strand
TTCCGCCATCTTCACCTTCGCCCCGTCCTTGAGTTCGGCGGAGGGGTCCAGCACCACCGATTCGCCGGGCGACAGGCCCTGCAGCACCTGGCGGTCGTCGCCCATTTCGCGGCCGAGCTTCAGTTCGCGTTGTTCGACGGTATCTTCCTCGGTGACGACGAACGCCAGATCGGCGCCGTCGCGCGAGGTGATCGCAGCGGCCGGTGCGCGCACGCCCTCGTTCTTCGGCTGCGCACCGGCGGGCTTGGCGGCTTCCAGGAAGCTGACCTTCACGCCCATGTCGGGGACGATGCGCGGGTCCTTCACGTTCAGCGCCACCCGCACCTTGACCGTGGCCTTGCTGCGGTCGGCGGTGGGGATGATCGCGATCACCTCGCCGGGTATCCGCCAGTCCTGGTAGGCATTGAGCACGGCCTCGACCGGCATCATCGGCTGCACGCGGCCGATGTACTGTTCGCCCACGTCCACTTCCACCTCCAGCGAATCCATGTCGACGATGGTGCCGATGCCGGTGCGGGTGAAGCCGCCGCCGGCCGAGAGCGGCGACACGATTTCGCCCGGTTGCGCGGCCTTGGCGATGACCACCCCGGCGAACGGCGCGCGCACCACGGTGTTGTCCAGGCCGAGGTCGGCGATACGCAGGCGGCCGCCGGCGACCTGCGTGTTGCGCTGCGCGGTGGCGAGCTGCGCACGCAGCGAATCGCGTTGCGCTATCGCCAGGTCGTACTGCGACTTCGACACCAGTTGCTGCTTGACCAGCGTGCCCAATCGCGCCGCATTGGCTTCGGCTTCGCGCAGTTGCGCCTGCACGCTGCCGCTCTGGCTGCGGGCGGCGCCGACCTGCGAGGCGGCCAGGTCGCGTTCGGCATCGGCGTCGATGGGATCGAGGGTGGCCATCACCTGGCCGGCGGCGACGCTCTGGCCTTCCTCGATCAGCACCTCGCGCACCTTGCCGGTGATCTTCGACGACACCGTGGCCATGCGCCGCGCGACCACGTAGCCGCTGGCATCCAGCACCGAAGCCGAGGCCCCGTTGCTGCCGATGGCGACGGTCGGCGCGGTGCGCACCTCGATCGCCTTGTCGCGCCCGAACAATGCCCAGCCCGCGGCCGCGAGCAACGCCAGCACGATCGCCACCGCGAGCACGATCCACAGCCCGCGACGGGACCGGGGTTCCGGCGGCGGCGCCTTGCGGTCGATGCGGAGTTCTTTCAGCAGGTCGGCGGAAGTATTCATCAATTGACCAGACGTGGCAGGGCGTGGAGTGTGACCGCCAATGTTAACCACGCCAACCTGCCGGAAGTCAGTTTGTGCGGCGAATGATCATGGCCGCACATTGCGGAATGGCCCAAGAGCCCGTACTGACGGCGCCGACTGCGCTGCCAATGAAAGGATCGCGAAGCATTTGCGCAGCGCATGCAACCGGCATCGCCCGGTTGCACGGACCTACCAGACGAACTCCGCCAGCACCGGGAAATGGTCCGAGGGATAACGACCGTCCTCGTGCCGGGTCACGGTATGCACGGCTTCGGCGCGCAGGCCGCGCGACAGGATCCAGTCGATGCGCATCTGCGGCTGGCCGCTGAAGGCGTGGAAGCTGCCTGCCGGCCCTTCGCGGTGCGGTGCGGCGGTCCATGCGTCCTGCAGGAGCGTGGTCAGCTGCGCATGCACCGCGCTTTCGGGCCCGGTGTTGAAATCACCGGTCAGCACCACGGGTACGTCCGCGGGTAATGCGCGCAGCCGCTGCACGATGGCCAGGGCGCCGCGCAGGCGCGCCGCTTCGTCCTGCTCGCGGTAGGGCAGGTGGGTGTTGAACAGATAGAAACGGCGGCCGTCCCCGACCTGCTCGAACAAGGCCCAGGTGACCATGCGCGGATACGGATGGCCCCAGCTGATGCTGCCCGGCACCTCGGGCGTGTCGGAAAGCCAGAAGTCGCCCGATTCGACCACGCGCAGCCGGTCCTGGCGATAGAACACGCCCATGCGCTCGTCATCGCCCGGGCGGCCACTGCGACCGCGTCCGAACCAGGTGTATTCCGGCATCGCGGCGACCAGATAGTCGGCCTGCAGCGCATAGAGCTCCTGCGTGCCGATCACATCCGGATCCTGTTCGCGGAGCATGCGCACCATCTGCGCGCGTCGTTGTTCCCAGCCATCGGCACCATCGGCGTCGGTCGGCAGGCGGACGTTGAAGGACATCACGCGCAAGGGCTGCACCTGCGCGGGCATGCCGGCGCAGGCCACGCCTGCCAGGCAAGCGGCGATCAGGAAAAGACGGAGCAGCAGCGTCGGCACGCCCGGGAACTGCAAGCGGGAGTCAGGGACCGAGTTAAGCATGGCAATCAGAATGGGAACGGCACTCTGCGCTTACGCGGGGTAACGTCTCTTCAACATCTCGAACGCAGCACGCAACGCCATCGCCTCGCCGCCGGCGGGGCGGCCGGGGCGGTCGCTGTCGTTCCACGCATACACGTCCAGGTGCGCCCATTTCTGCTGCGTGGGCACGAAGCGTTCCAGGTACAGCGCGGCGGTGACCGCGCCGGCCATGCGCGAACCGGCGTTGGCCAGGTCGGCGATGCCACTGCTGAGGTAACGCAGGTACGGACGCCACAGCGGCATCCGCCACAACGGGTCGCGGCTGCGTTCGCCGGCGGCGAGCCAGTCGTTGGCCAGGGCGTCGTCGTTGGCGAACAGCGCCGGCAGGTCCGGGCCGAGGGCGATGCGCGCCGCGCCGGTGAGCGTGGCGAAATCCAGGATCACGTCCGGCGTCTGTTCGCCGGCATAGGTCAGCGCATCGCACAGCACCACGCGGCCTTCGGCGTCGGTGTTGTCGATCTCCACGCTCAGGCCCTGGCGGGTGGCGATCACCTCGCCGGGACGGAATGCATTCGGGCCGATCGAATTCTCCACCGCCGGGATCAGCAGGGTCAGGCGCAGCGGCAGGTTGCGCGCCATCACCAGTTCGGCCAGGGCCAGCGCGTGCGCCGCGCCGCCCATGTCCTTCTTCATGTTGCGCATGCCGTCGGCGGGCTTGATGTCCAGGCCGCCGGTGTCGAAGCACACGCCCTTGCCGACCACGGCCACGTGCGGCAGTCCGCTCGCGCCCCAGCGCAACGCGATCAGGCGCGGCGCGCGGTGCGAGGCGCGGCCGACGGCGTGGATGGCGGGGAAGTTCCGGGCCAGCAATGCATCGCCGGCGATCACTTCGATGTCCGCGCCATGGTCCCGCGCGATCTCGCGCGCCACTGCTTCCAGCTGCTCCGGGCCCATGTCCTCGGTCGGCGTGTTGACCAGGTCGCGCACGCGCACGCAGGCGGCGAGCAGGTCGAATGCTTCGCGGTTCGCGTCTTCAACAAGAAGACGCGCCGGCTTGCGCGGGACGGACTTGTAACGATCGAAGCGGTAGCTGCCCAGGCCCCAGCCCAGTTGCAGCGCGTTGCGCGCGTCGCCGTCGAGGGAGGAGGCCAGCTGCCAGTCGCCCGGCGGCAGGCCATAGGGCGCGTGCGCGTAGGAATACGGATCCAGCGCCTCGCCGACCCCGATCACCGCGCCGGCGATGCCGTGTTCGCCCGGCAGCAGCACCAGCGAACCCGGCGCGGCGCTGAAATTCTGCGCCTCCAGCCAGGCGCGGATCGCCGGCGTCTGCCCGGCGCTCCAGGCGGCCAGTTGCGCGCGTTCCAGCACGTGCAAGGGCAGGGCGGAAGAAGAGGCATCGATGAAACCGAGGGGCAGGCTCATGCGGCGGCGTGCTCGAAGGAGGACGATTGGGATGCATCCAGCCAGTCGGCCAGCGCGGCGAGGGTAGTGAATTCCAGGTCGGGGCGGATCGTGTCGTGGGTCCACGATTGCGCGTCGCGATTGATCCAGCAACTGCGCAGGCCCGCCTGCGCCGCGCCGATCACATCCATCTCGATGTTGTCGCCGACGTGCAGCACCTCGCCGCAGGCCACGCCCAGGCGCGCGCAGGCGGCATGGAAGATGCCGGCTTCGGGCTTGGCCGCGCCGTGTTCGCGCGCGCCCAGCTGGAACACGAAATGCTGGGCGAGGCCGATCCGCTGCAGGTCGGCATTGCCGTTGGTGACCGCCGCCACCGGCACGCGCGCGGCGAGGCGCTGCAACGCCGCGATGCTGTCGGGATAGCATTCCACCTGGTTGCGTTCGGCGTAGAAGATCTCGTAGGCCGGATCCAGCAGCGCGGGATCGGCGCCGCTTTCCCGCAATGCGCGCTCCAGGGTCAGCCTGCGCAAGGCGCTGAGGTCGTGGACCAGGTGCGGGTTCTCGGCGAAGAGCTGCTCGCGCAGCACGCGCATCCCGGCGATGGGAAAGCGCGCGGCGGTCGCGGGGCTGTGCTGCTCCATCCAGGCATGCAACACCTGCTCGATCCGGGCGCCGATCGGCGCGAACGGCCACAGCGTGTCGTCGAGGTCGAGGGTGATGGCGCGGATCGGGAAACTCACGCGCGCATTCTAACGCCGATGCCGGCTGGCGCCGCCTTTGGAAAAGGGCGGAGGCACAACCTCATTCCAGCAGCCGCGCCCAGCCCTCCATCCCGCCCACCCGCGCCAGCACCAGCTTCACGCAGACCAGCAGCGGCACCGCCAGCAGCAGGCCGACGATGCCCCACAGCCAGCCGAACAGCATCAACGCCAGGATCAGGACCAGCGGCGACAGCGCCATCTGCCGGCCGAGCACGATCGGGGTCACGACCTGCCCCTCGATGGTGTGCATCAGCAGGTAGATCAGGGCCGGCAACAGCGACATCCACAACTCGTTGTAGGTGACGAAGCCCATCAACAGCATCAACCCCATGCCGATCAGCGGGCCCACGTAGGGCGCGAAGTTGAGGATCGCCACCAGCGTGCCCCACAGCAGGGCCTCGGGAAGCGGTACGTCCAGCGCATACAGGATGCCGGCGTACACCAGCCCCATCAGCGCGTTGATCACGCTGATGGTCAGCACGTAGCGCGAGATCTCGCGTTCGATCGAATGCAGCAGTTCCACCGTGAACTTCTTCTGCTGGCGTTTCGGCAACAGCGCGATCGCGTGGCGTTGCAGGTTCTCGCCGTAGACCATGAAGAAGAAGGTCACCAGCACGACCGCCAGCACCGAGGCCAGCAGGCGCGGGGTGGCGTTGAGCATCTTGTAGGGATCGTCCACTTCGGTGCGCACCACCTGCACCTTCCTGGCGCCTTCGCCACCGGCGGCGCGGGCGATGTTCTCGGCGGCCCGGTTGGCGTCCTGCATCGGCTTGGCCAACTCGCGCAGCTTGGGAGTGAGCTCGCGCAGTTCCTTGGGCACGTCGCGGACCCAATCGCTGGCCGGCACCACCAGCTGGTTGCCCAGCGCCACTGCGCCGGCGATGCCGCCCAGCACCACGAGCAGTGCGCCAAGGAAGCGCGGCACGTACAGCTTTTGCAGCAGGCGGATCAGCGGGTTGCCGATGAGGGCGAAGAACATGCCCAGCAGGATCGGCAGCAGCAGGTCCTGCGCCGCCCACAGGGTGTAACCCACCGCCAGCGTGGCCAGTACGAGGATCGCGGTGGAAGCGCGTGGACGTGGCGCCGGCGCCGTGGGCTCGGGCGTGGAGTCGGTGGAAATCGGATCGCTGGGCGGCTGGTTCAAAGACGCGGTTCCCTGGAAGAAATCTTGTGGCAACGACGATCGCGTAGGAGCGGCTTCCAGCCGCGAGCTCCTGCTTGCCTTGCCATTGCCGACCACCCTGACCGGCGAAAGGCTCGCGGCTGGAAGCCACTTCTACGATCAGGGGTGGGACAGTTCGGTAGCGGCTTCGGCGGGGCGGGGTTGGACAGGGGAAGTCTCGCCGGCTTCACCCGTGCGCGTCGGCGCAACCTCTGCGGTAGTCGCCTCTTCGGCACTGTCCGCCGCGTCCTCTGCCTGCTCCGCCGCGAACGAGGCCTGCGCCGAAGCGAACAGGCTCGACACCGCGCCGACCATCTGCAGCCAGCGCGCGCCGCCGACCGCGGCCAGCGGCTCGGCTCGGCCCACGAGGAAACCGCTGACCAGTCCGGCCGCGACGATTCGCAACGGCGTCCAGCCTTCGCGCCATGAATTCCGCAGGTGCCGGTAGCTGGCGACCACGCGGCGCTCGCGCGCTTCCAGCACGTCTTCGGCCTGCTGGACCTTGCGGATCAGCTGTTCGAAGGTGACGTTCTGGTGCGGCGCTTTCATGGCGGGGTCACCCGCACCCCGGCGTCGCCATGCGGAGGTTTGCCCTCCGGATCTTCTGGCGGCGCCTGCTCAGTGGTTTCGCGGGTCGAGGCCGGCGAGTCCGGATCGGGGGTGAAGTCCGCCAGTTCGCCGATGCCCAGCCGCGCCAGTTGCCGGCGCGTGGCCTGCATGCGGGTGTGGTCGAAGTAGCGGTCCGCCCGCCATGCCGCCCAGACCGTCACCAGGCCGCTGAGCACCGCGCAGATCAACAGCGAGCCGCCCCACGGCAGACCGAACTGGCGGCTCAGCAGCACGATCAACGCGGCCATCAGCAACAGCCAGCAGGAGGCGCCGAACACGATCGCCACGCCCGTCAGCGCCATGGCCCGGCCGAACGCGCTGCGCGCCAGCGACACGTCCGCGGCGAGCAGGGTGCGGAACGCCTTGGCGGTGCCGCCCGCTTCGCGGAATCCGGCCTTGGCGGCGGCGCCCACCTCGCGGATCGAAGCGGCCAGGTCGGGCGCTTCCGCGCCGGCCGCCTCGCCACTCCGGTTGGCGGACTCGCGCGGATCGTTCACTTGCGCGGCTTACTTGTCGCCGCCGCCGCTGCGCGCCAGCTTGGCGATGATCCAGCCCGCGGCGAAGGCCACGCCGAACGAGGCCAGCGGACGTTCGCGGATCAGGTCGGCGGCGCTGTCGATCAGGTCGCGGCCCTTGTCCATCAGCACGTCGACCTGCTCCATGGCGGCGGCGCCGCCGGATTCGGCCGCGGCCAGGCCGGACAGCGCGCCGTCGGCCAGCTCGGCCTTGACGTTGGCCTTGCCCAGGCGGAGTTCGTCGCCGGCGGAACCGGCGGCGCCCCGGATCGCTTCGCTGGCGGCGGCCGCGGCGGATTTGAGGTGCGAGCCGGCTTCGCCCAGGTTGCTCTTCAGCGCATCGGTCGCGGTGGGGTTGTTCATCGTCATCTCCTTGGAAGGCAAGGCGGCGCGCGCCTCGTGGGGGCGCTATCTATAGCAGGCCGCCATTAACGCGCCGTCATCGGCGCGCGCCGTCATTGCATGGCCAGGTTGCCGCGCACGTTGCCGCGCACGATCTGCAGCACCAGCTGCGGCGGCTTGCGCTCGAAGCTGGCCTGGAACCCGGCCAGGTCGGCGAAATCGCCCGTGGTCGCATCGACCACCACGTCGCCGGGTTGCAGGCGGTTCTGCGCGGCGCGGCTGCCGCGGGCCACGTCCTTGACCAGCACCCCGCTGAGGCCGGCCTGGCGCAGCGATTCGGGCAGGTCGGCGAACGAGGCCCCGCCCAGGCGCGGGTCCAGGCTGGCGCCGGCCAGCGCCTTGGGCAGTTCCTTCAACGAGGCGCGCACGGTCAGCGGTTTGCCTTCGCGGCGCAGCTCCAGCGCCAGGGTGCTGCCGACCGGCTGCAGGCCTTCGTAGTTGTGCAGCGACTCGGCGCTGTCGATGCGCTGGCCGTTGGCGGCCACGATCACGTCGCCGGCCTGCAGCCCGGCCGCGGCCGCGCCGGAGCCGGCGAACACCCGGGTCACCACCGCGCCGCGCACGTCGGCCAGGCCCAGGCCCTTGGCCACGGAAGGCGTCAGGCTCTGCGATTCCAGGCCCAGGGTGCCGCGGGTGACCACCCCGGTCGCCTTGAGCTGGCGGATCACGTCGTTGGCCAGGTTCGAGGGAATCGCGAACCCCAGGCCGATGTTGCCGGCCATGCTGCCCTGCGGGTTGAAGCTGGCGGTGTTGATGCCGACCAGCTGGCCCTGCAGGTTGACCAGGGCGCCGCCGGAATTGCCCGGGTTGATCGAGGCGTCGGTCTGGATGAAGTTCTGGTAGCCCAGGCCGCGGATGCCGCTGCGGCCCACCGCCGAGACGATGCCCGAGGTCACGGTCTGGCCCAGGCCGAAGGGATTGCCCACCGCGACCACGAAATCGCCCACGCTCAGCGCGCTGCTGTCGGCCAGCGGGATCTCGGTGAGGTTGCCGGGGGGAATGCGGATCAGGGCCACGTCGGTGTCCGGGTCCGAGCCGATGAATTCGGCCTCCACGCTGCGCCCGTCGCTGAGGGTCACCGACACGCCGTCGGCGTTCTCGATCACATGATGGTTGGTGATGATGTAACCGTTCTTGGCATCGACGATCACCCCCGAACCCAGCGACTGCTGCACCCGTTCGCGCGGCATGTCGGGGATGCCGAGCATGCGCCGGAACACCGGATCGTCGGCGAACGGCCCCATCGGGCTGCGCAGCTTCACCGTCTGCCGGCTGTAGACGTTGACCACCGCCGGCATCACCCGCTGCAGCATCGGCGCCAGCGACGGCATCGGCTGGCCGTTGACCACCGGCGGCAGCGTGGCCACGGCGGGCACCACGGCGGGCGCGGGTGCGGCCTCGGCCGGTTGGTCGAACTGGGCCAGGAGTCCGGTGGCGGCGAAGCCGCCGAAGGCAGCGGCGGCGGTCAGGGCGAGCAGGGTGGGCAGCGGGCGCATGGGTCGGGTCGCGGGCAGGTGGTTGGATGGGGAAGACAAGGTCGTGACCGGCAGGCGTGGATTCAAGTTCCAGCGGCCGGGCGCCTTCGTGAACGAGTCTGCGCATCCCCCGCTAAACCCGCAATGAAGTCGCCGCCGCGGCTTTTCCGCCCCGCCCGCTACCTGAACAGGCGGCCGTGGATTTTCCTTCCGAATTGCCCCATTTCCCCGTTGACAGCCGGGTCGCCCGGGCGTAGCTTGCAGCCTTCGCACTAGCCACAAGATATAGCGGTCTTGTGCGAAACGGGCCCAAGCGGTAGGGTTTTTATCGGGTTTTGGCGCTTTTGGGGGAGAGCCCATGACAGCGATGGTGACAGGGGGTTTACGGGCCCTCGATCACACTTTCGGATCCACACGGGGCGTTGCGCGCAGCCGTGTCTTCGCCGTCGCTGCCCACCCTTCGGAATCGCGGTACCTGCACCGGCCGGCTTGACCGTCCCGGGCCTATAACAATCAGAAACCACAACTAGAAAAAGACAACTGGGAGAGCAACACAACCATGAGCACGGTGCGCCTCGAGGCGGTCAAGACAACAGAAGAAACGGCAGGCTCCCTGATTCCCATGCAGCCCGCCTCGCTGGATATCTGGGACAAGAAGTACCGGCTGAAGACCAAGCAGGGCGAACCGCTGGACGAGGACATCGATGGCACCTACCAGCGCGTCGCACGCGCCCTGGCCGATGCCGAACCCAGCGCCGAAAAGCGCGCCTACTGGTACGAGCGCTTCGTCTGGGCGCTGCGCCGTGGGGCCATTCCCGCCGGCCGCATCACCTCCAACGCCGGCGCGCAGGAACACAAGCCCGCCACTTCCACCATCAACTGCACCGTGTCCGGCACCATCGAGGACTCGATGGACGGCATCCTCGACAAGGTCCACGAAGCCGGCCTCACGTTGAAGGCCGGTTGCGGCATCGGCTATGAATTCTCGACCCTGCGTCCGCGCGGCGCGTTCGTCGCCGGCGCCGGCGCCTACACCTCCGGGCCGATGTCGTTCATGGATATCTACGACAAGATGTGCTTCACCGTGTCCTCGGCCGGCGGCCGCCGCGGCGCGCAGATGGGCACCTTCGATGTGTCGCACCCGGACGTGAAGGACTTCATCCGCGCCAAGCGCGAGGACGGGCGCCTGCGCCAGTTCAACCTGTCGCTGTTGATCACCGACGGCTTCATGGACGCGGTCGCCAACGACGCCGACTGGCCGCTGGTGTTCCCGGTCAACGCCAAGGAACAGGGCGAGATCAACGTCGACGACGAAGCCGAAGTCATCTGGCGCGAATGGCCGACCCACAAGAACTACGTCAGCCGCGACGACGGCCTGGTCGCCTGCAAGATCTACGGCCACATCCGCGCGCGCCACCTGTGGGACATGATCATGGTCTCGACGTACGACTACGCCGAGCCGGGCTTCATCCTGATCGACCGGGTCAACGAGATGAACAACAACTGGTGGTGCGAGAACATCCGCGCCACCAACCCCTGCGGCGAGCAGCCGTTGCCGCCGTACGGCGCCTGCCTGCTCGGCTCGGTCAACCTGACCACCTTCGTGCGCAACCCGTTCACCGACCAGGCGACCTTCGACTGGGAGGAATACAAGGAAGTCGTGCGCGTGTTCACCCGCATGCTCGACAACGTGGTCGACGTGAACGGCCTGCCGCTGCAGCAGCAACGCGACGAGATCCTGCGCAAGCGCCGCCACGGCATGGGCTTCCTCGGCCTGGGTTCCACCCTGACCATGCTGCAGATGAAGTACGGCTCGCCCGAGTCGTGCGAGTTCACCGAATCCATCGCCCGCGACATGGCCGTGGCCGGTTGGGAAATGGGCCTGGCCCTGGCGAAGGAAAAAGGTCCGGCGCCGATCATGGAGGAGCGCTTCGAGGTCACCGCCGCGATGCTGCGCCTGCGCCCGGAAATGTCGAAGGACGGCTGGCGCGTGGGCCAGCAGATCGAGGGCAAGGTGCTGCACGCCAAGTACAGCCGCTACATGCAGCGGGTGGCCTCGGTGGCGCCGGAACTGGTCGACGAGCTGGCCGAGGTCGGCAGCCGCTTCACCCACCACAGCTCCATCGCCCCGACCGGCACCATCTCGCTGAGCCTGGCCAACAACGCCTCCAACGGCATCGAGCCCAGCTTCGCCCACCACTACAGCCGCAACGTGATCCGCGAAGGCAAGAAGTCCAAGGAAAAGGTCGACGTCTGGTCCTACGAGCTGCTCGCCTACCGCCACCTGGTCAACCAGGCCGCGGTGCCGTTCGCCGAGGACGCGGCCGCGCGCCTGCCGGACTATTTCATCTCCGCCGACGACATCAATCCCAAGGAACACGTCGACGTGCAGGCCGCGGCGCAGAAGTGGGTGGACAGCTCCATCTCCAAGACCGCCAACGTGCCCACCGACTATCCGTACGAGCAGTTCAAGGACATCTACCGCTACGCCCACGCCCAGGGCCTGAAGGGCTGCACCACGTTCCGCTTCAACCCGGCCGCCTTCCAGGGCGTGCTGGTCAAGGAAGCGGACCTGGAGAACACCCTGTACCGCTTCGAGCTGGAAGACGGCAGCGTCATCGAGGTCAAGGGCAACGAGCAGATCGAGTACGACGGCGAGATGCACTCCGCGGCCAACCTGTTCGATGCGCTGAAAGAAGGGTATTACGGCAAGTTCTGATCGTTGCCTTCGCTCCTCTCCCGCTTGCGGGAGAGGATGCCCGAAGAGCTTGCCCCGTACTTGATACGGGGGCGGGTGAGGGGCGAAGCGCAGCGAGCATGCTCTCCGCACCGCCACCACCGTTCATGCACCCGCTCCACACTTCACACCAACCGGTATAGGATCGGCTTCGTTCCAAACCCACAGCCCTTGGAGGGCAACATGAGCAACGGAAATGGTGTGGTGGCGACCCTTACCGGCGCTGCAGAAAGTGTGAAGGAAACCGCAAGCAACCTTGGCAGCACCCTCGCTTCCACCGCCAGCGGCGCCGTCGCCTCGGTGAAGAAGTCGGCCAAGAAAGCGCAGAAGGCAGTCAGCAAGCGCACCACCGCGGCGAAGAAGGCCGTGGCCAAGCGCACCGACAAGGCCAGCAAGGCAGTGAAGAAGACCGTGGCCAAGGCCAAGAAGACGCTGGCCGCCGCCAGTGCCAGCGCCAAGGCCGAGGCCGCGTCGCTGAAGAAGAAGGTCACCGGCAAGAAGACCGCGGCCAAGAAGAAGGTCGCCGCGAAGAAGACGGCGGTGAAGAAGAAGGTCGCCACCCGGAAGACCGCCGCCAAGAAGGCGGTGAAGAAGGTGGCCAGGAAGGTCGCCGCCAAGAAGGCTGTCGCCAAGAAGGCGGTGAAGAAGGCAATGAAGAAAGCGGCCCCGAAGAAGGCCGCGCGCAAGGCAGTCCCGAAGAAAGCCGTGAAGAAAGCTTCCAGAAAGAAGTAAGTCTCTCGCAAGACCCCCTCTCCCGCTAAGCGGGAGAGGGGTGGGGAGAGGGCCCCGCTCCCAGCGACCCTGTTCCCCCCACCACACCACACACCAACACCAAAGCACACCAGGATCTAAGTTCATGTCCGTAAAGATCGACAAGAAAATCAAGGGTTACTCCGTCCTCACCCCGGAAGACCGGGCGCGCGAGAGCGCCGCCGTGATCCAGGCCGAGTCGGTGTCCCGGGCCAGGGTCGAGGCCGAGCTGCCGATCGCCGACATCATCCACATGCACGAGCGCATCGAGCGCCCGGAAGTGCTGATCGGCAGCACCTACAAGATCAAGTCGCCGCTGGTGGAGCACGCGATGTACGTGACCATCAACGACATCGTGTTGAACGCGGGCACGGAGCACGAGCTGCGCCGTCCGTTCGAGATCTTCGTCAATTCCAAGTCGATGGAGCATTTCCAGTGGATCGTGGCGCTGACGCGGATCATGTCGGCGGTGTTCCGCAAGGGCGGCGACGTGACGTTCCTGGT
>JAKFDG010000081.1:0-2827 GCA_036677285.1 Pseudoxanthomonas sp. | reverse complement strand
GATGACGCCGGCGATCGTGGCTGGAGTCAACTCGCCGGTGGACGGCAAAATCCACTCGCCGGCCTCGTCGTACTTGCCGACGATGGACGGGCGCGCACCGGCGCTGGCTGGCCAGTTGTAGAACTGTTCCTTCATCTGCCGCTCGATGAAGGCGCGCTTTTCCTCGACCACGACGATGTCTTCCAGGCCGTGGGCGAAGTTGGCGATGCCGACGGGCTCCAGCGGCCAGGTCATGCCGACCTTGTACACGCGGATGCCGATGTCGGCGCAGGCCTGTTCGTCCAGGCCCAGGTATTCCAGCGCCTGCAGCACGTCCAGGTAGCTCTTGCCGGTGGTCACGATGCCGAGGCTCGCGCGCGGCGAATCAAGCACGATCCGGTCCGTGCCGTTGGCGCGGGCGAAGGCCTGCGCGGCCTTCACCGCATAACGGTGCAGGCGCATTTCCTGGTCCAGCGGCGGATCCGGCCAGCGGATGTTCAAGCCGCCGGCCGGCATCTCGAAATCCTCCGGCAGCACGATCCGGCGCGCGAACGGGTTCACTTCCACCGAAGCGGACGACTCCACCGTCTCGGCGATCGTCTTGAAGCCGACCCAGCGCCCGGTGTAACGGCTCATCGCCCAGCCGACCAGGCCCAGGTCGAGGATGTCCTGCACCCCCGCCGGGTTCAGCACCGGCATCATCGCGCTGACGAATTCGTCTTCCGACCCGTGCGGCAGGGTGGAACTGCGGCAGTTGTGGTCGTCGGCGGCCATCGCCAGCACGCCGCCGTGCTTCGAGGTGCCGGCGGCGTTGCCGTGCTTGAACACGTCGCCGCAGCGGTCCACGCCCGGGCCCTTGCCGTACCACATCGAATACACGCCCTCGACCTTGGCCCCGGGGAACAGGTTGGTCTGCTGGGTGCCCCAGACCATGGTCGCGCCAAGGTCTTCGTTGAGGCCGGGCACGAACTTCACCTGCGCCTCGGCCAGATGTTTCTTCGCCCGCCACAGTTCCAGGTCGAAACCGCCCAGCGGCGAGCCGCGGTAGCCGCTGATGAAACCGGCCGTGTTCAGCCCCGCCGCCTGGTCGCGCAGGCGCTGCATCAGCGGCAGCCGGACCAGCGCCTGCACCCCGCTCAGGTAGATGCGGCCGTCGGTGCGGGTGTATTTGTGCTCCAGGGTGTAGTCGTTGTCCAGCACGCCGATCTGCGGGGTGTTGGCGGACGACGGGGAGGTGAGTTCGGCGGTGCTGGTCATGGCTGGCCCGGGGGTTAGGCGGCTGGCGACGTCCGGCAAATGCCCGACGTGAAGGGGTGAAATTGTATCAGCGGGGCGTTTTCCGGCCTCGCCGGCCCCCATTTGTGCGCTGCAGCGGTTACGATGACGGGGTGGAGGAGATTGGTATTTGGGGGTACCGCATGACTCTGTTGAGAACTGTTTTGGCCTTGGTGATCCTGGCCGCCCATGGGTTTTCCGCGCAGGCGCAGACGCTGCCGAAACCGAAAGAATTCTATTTCGACCAGGACCGCAACACGACCCGGTTGATCGTGGCCATCGAAGGCGAAGGCGAGCCCTTGGCCGAGCAATTGCTGAAGGCGATCGAACGCGGCCGCAAGCGGACCGAGGCCCAGGCCCAGCTCGCCCACGTGGCGATCGCCCAGAACCGGGCGGAACTGGGCAAGACGCTCTATCAGGAAGCGCTGAGCAGCACCGATATCGGTGGCACGCTGGGCCGTGCGGTGCGCTGGAACTACGCCTGGGATCTGTACCGCCTGGGCGAATCGCAGGCGGCACTGGACCAATGGGCCGCACTGGCCGGTGGTTTCGGCACCCCGTCCTGGGTGCCGCCGACCCTGGCACTGGGCTTGTGGAGCGTGGGGCGCAAGTCCGAAGCCGTGCAGTGGTATGCCGCCGCGGTGCGTACCGAGCCGCTGCTATGGGGCGATCCGGCCAACTTCCGGCGCCTGCTCCCGGCCTGGCGCGAGCAGGATCGCGTCAAACTGGCCGAAGTGCAGGCCGCCTGGCAGGCGCAACCGCCGTCCTGGCCCTGAGCCGGCCATGGCGTGACACAGGTGGCGTGAGAGAATCAGGCCGGTCCGGGCCGCGTCGGCCGGGGTCAACGCCGGATGGGACCCACTAGCCGCATGATCAGCAATGAGCTGGATATCGAGCCCTATCGCGTCCGCCTGAAGGACAAAGGCCGGGTCCAGATCCCCGGATTCCTGCAGGAGCCGTCGGCCCAGCGCCTGCGCCATTGCCTGCAGCATGAAGTGCCCTGGGAAACCGCGCAGCGCAGCGACCGTCCGCCGCTGCTGGATCCGGCACGGCAGGGGCTCGCCTTCGCCCAAGCGGATGCAGAGCGCCTGCGCGAGGCCTGCCGGCGCGCGCGCGACGGATTCGAATTCATTTTCGACCGTTTCCGCATGATCGACGCGCGCCGCGATGGCCTGCACCCCGAGCTGGTGCTGCATGCGGTGGTCGATTTCCTCAATACCCCGCCGTTCCTCGAATTCGCCCGCGAGCTGGCCGGCGATCCCGCGATCCGCATGGTCAGCGCCATCGCCGCCCGTTACCGGCCCGGCCATTTCCTGCGCCTGCACGACGACAAGTCGTCGGAAGAGGAGCGGGCCTGCGCCTACGTGATCAACCTCAGCCAGGGCTGGGAGGCGGACTGGGGCGGTTTGCTGCAGTTCGTCGACGGGCGCCAGGAGGTGGTCGAAACCTTCACCCCGCACTGGAATTCGCTCAGCCTGTTCCGGGTGCCGCAGCGGCACCAGGTCAGCCAGGTGGCGCCATGGGCGGGGGAGCATCGTTACAGCATCACCGGCTGGTTCCGGCGCGCGTGATG
>JAKFDG010000080.1:0-25757 GCA_036677285.1 Pseudoxanthomonas sp. | reverse complement strand
ATTCCAGGTGATGGTCTACACCAGCGACGACCCGATCCTGGCCAAGCGCCTGGAGGAAATCGGCTGCGTGGCGGTGATGCCGCTGGCCGCGCCGATCGGTTCGGGCCTGGGCATCCAGAACAAATACAACCTGCTGGAAATCATCGAGAACGCCAAGGTCCCGATCCTGGTCGACGCCGGCGTCGGCACGGCTTCGGATGCGGCGATCGCGATGGAACTCGGCTGCGACGGCGTGCTCATGAACACCGCCATCGCCGGGGCCCGCGACCCCATCCTCATGGCCAGCGCGATGAAGAAGGCCATCGAAGCCGGGCGCGAGGCCTTCCTCGCCGGACGCATCCCGCGCAAGCGTTACGCCAGCGCGTCTTCCCCGGTCGACGGGCTGATCGGCTGAAGATGACCGGCACCGCACCCAATCCACCCAAGCCCTACACGGTCACCACCGGCCATCGGGCCATACGCAGTTTCGTGCTGAGGCAGGGGCGGTTCACGCCTGCGCAGCAGCGCGCGTTCGACGAGCTGTGGCCGCGGTTCGGCCTGGACTACGCAGGCACGCCACGCGACTTCGATGAAACCTTCGGCCGTACCGCAAGGCGCGTGCTGGAAATCGGCTTCGGCAACGGCGATGCCCTGCGCTACGCCGTTGCGCAGGATCCGGAACGCGACTACATCGGCATCGAAGTACATGCGCCTGGCGTGGGTCGGCTGTTGAATGCCCTGGAGGCCGACGACGCGACCAACGTGCGCCTCTACCACCACGACGCGGTGGAGGTGCTGCGCAATGAAGTCGCCGACGGCTCGCTCGACGAGGTGCGCATCTATTTCCCCGATCCCTGGCACAAGAAACGCCACAACAAGCGCCGCCTTGTCCAACCGGAATTCGCGGCCCTGCTGGGATCCAAACTGCGGTTGGGCGGACGCTTGCATGCCGCTACCGACTGGCAGGACTATGCCGAACAGATGTGGGATGTACTTGATGCCACGCCGGGCCTGGAGAATCGCGCCGGTCCGCGCGGCCACGTGCCGCGCCCGGACTGGCGGCCGCAGACCCATTTCGAAACCCGCGGCCAGAAACTCGGCCACGGCGTGTGGGACCTGCTGTACGACCGCCGCTGACATGTGCACCAACGAGGACGAAGGCGCGTAATGGAGACCGCCCTGACGCTGACCACCGACATGAAGCTCGTCCTCGGGCTGGTCGGGTTCACCATGGCGATGTTCCTGTTCGAACGCATCCGCGCCGACCTGGTCGCGCTGGTGGTACTGGTGGTGCTGGGCCTCACCGGGCTGATCGCACCGGAAGAGATCTTCGGCGGCTTTTCCGGCAACGCGGTGATGAGCATCATCGCCACCATGATCCTCGGCGCCGGCCTGGACCGTACCGGCGCGCTGAACCGCTTGGCAACCTGGCTGCTGCGGCGCGGGCATGGCATCGAGCAACGCTTGCTGCTGATGACCACCGCGATCGCCGGGCTCAATTCCAGCTTCATGCAGAACCCGTCGGTGATGGCCCTGTACCTGCCGGTCGCCGCGCGCCTGTCCTCGCGCAGCGGCCTGTCGTTGCAGCGCCTGCTGCTGCCGATCGCCGCGGCCATCGTCATGGGCGGCGCGCTGACCATGGTCGGCAATTCGCCGCTGATCCTGCTCAACGACCTGCTGGTTTCGGCCAACAACAACCTGCCTTCGGGCATGGCCACGCTGGAACCGCTGCGCATGTTCGCGCCACTTCCGGTCGGCATCGCCCTGGTCGCCGCTTCGCTGTTGTACTTCCGTTTCTATGGCGACCGGAAGCTCCGCGAGGAGACCGAAACCAGCGTGGTCCCGGCGCGCACCGAAAGCTATTTCGCCAGCACCTACGGCATCGAAGGCGACGTGTTCGAGATGGTGGTCTCGGCGGACAGCCCGCTGGTGGGCATGACCCTGGGCGAAGCCGAGGCCCTGCACGATGCGCCGCTGATGCTGGCGCTGCAGACCGGCAGCGATACGCGGCTGGCGCCGCCGGCGGACATGCGCATCTGGGTGGGCAGCGTGCTGGGGGTGATGGGCGCGCGCCAGGAAGTGCACGACTTCGCCCAGAACCATTTCCTGCGCCTTTCCTCGCGCCTGCGCCACTTCGGCGACCTGTTCAATCCCAGCCGCGCCGGCATTTCCGAGGCGGTGATTCCGCCCACCTCCAAGTTCATCGGCAAGACCGCGGCCCAGCTGCGCCTGCGCAAGCAGTCGGGCATCAGCCTGCTGGCGATCAACCGAGACAAGAAGGTGATGCGCGACGATGTGCGCGAAGTGCCCCTGCGCGCGGGCGACATGCTGGTGTTCCACAGCATCTGGCAGGATCTGGCGCTCGCCGCGGAAAGCCGCGACTTCGTGGTGGTCACCGACTACCCGAAGGGCGAGCAGCGCCCGCACAAGTTCAAGATCGCGATGGCGATCTTCGCGATCACCATCGTGATCGCGCTGACCTCGAAATTGCCGGTGTCGCTGACCCTGATGACCGGCGTGGCCGGCATGCTGCTGACCGGCGTGCTGCGCATGGACGAGGCCTATGCGGCGATCAACTGGAAGACCGTGTTCCTGATGGCCGGGCTGATCCCGTTGGGCTGGGCCATGGACAGCAGCGGCGCGGCGGCCTGGGTGGCGGGACACACGGTGGAACGCCTGCCGGAAGGCATTCCGATCTGGGCGCTGGAGCTGGCGGTGGCACTTTTGACCACCGCGTTCTCGCTGGTGATCAGCCATGTCGGCGCCACCATTGTGATGGTGCCGCTGGCGATCAACCTGGCGTTGGCGGCGGGCGGCAACCCCACCGCCTTCGCCCTGATCGTGGCGCTGTCGGCCTCCAACAACATGATGACCGCCTCCAACCCGGTCATCTCCATGATCACCGGCCCGGCCAACTACACCTCGCGGCAACTGTGGCGCGTGGGCGGGCCGCTGTCGCTGATCTACACGATGGTGGTGGTGGTGACGATCAACGTGATGTTCTGGTGGGCTGCGCGTGGCGCCTGATCCGGAGGCTGGGCGATGAAGCTCGCGCTGAAAGTCGTCCCCGGCGCCTTCGCCGTATGCCGGTTGCCGACCGGCACGCCGCTGCCGGGCTGGTTCCGTCCCGGCGTGTTTGCCTCGGCTTCATGGAGCGAGGATGAGCTTTCCCTTGCCTGCGCCGAGTCGCAGGTGCCGGAAGAAGTGCGGTGCGAGCGTGGCTGGCGCTGCCTGATGTTGCAGGGGCCATTCGCGTTCGACCTGACGGGAATACTGCTGCAGGTGCTGCAGCCCCTGGCCGACGCGAACATCGGCATCTTCGCGGTATCCACCTTCGACACCGACTACGTGCTGGTCAAGGACCACGCATTCGACCAGGCGAAGCAGGCGCTGGTCGAAAGCGGTCTGGCGATCATCGACTGATCCGCGGCCAATGCGGGTCAGGCGCTCAGCACCACCTGCCCGTCGCGCACCTCCACCGCCACCGCACGCAGCGAGTCGCCCCGGCACGGCCCGGCGATGCAGTCGCCCCTGGTCAATTCGAATGAAGCGCCATGCGCGGCGCAGACCAGATGGCCTTCCTTGCTCTTCAGGAACTTGCCCGGCGCCCAATCCAACCGCCGGCCGGCATGCGGGCAGACGTTGAGCCATGCACGCACGGCCTGGCCATCGCGATGCAGGATCAGCGATTCGGCATCGCCTTCCACCAGCGCTTCGACTTCGGCGAATCCGCCATCCTCGAGTAAATCGAATGTGATCAGGGGCATGGTTTAACGAACTTCTCACACTGTCATGGAGCTGTCATCCGATACTGTTCGTACCGGCCTCCGCCGCATTCTGTCACGACCGTCCCGCATGTTCGCCAACACCTTCCGCTTCGACAGCTCACGCCTGCGCTCGGCATTCTCTCCGCGCAAGCCCCGCCATCCTTTGCTGCGCCTCGCGTTCGGCTTGGTCGGACTGGGGTTGTTGTGCCTGCTGGTTTTCTTCAGCGTGTTCGTGGGCGCGGCGATGATCGCGGTCGGGCTGGCGTACAAGTTGCTGAGCCAGCGCGGCAAGCCGATCACGCGCGATTCGAAAGTGATGGATGGCGAGTTCCGTGTGGTCCGCAAGCCGGCGTTGCCGCTGTCGCGTTGAGGCGGATTGCCGGTTGCACCGCATTGCCGGCTTAAACTGTCGCGTCGAAACAACGGACGGCGCGAAACCATGACTGACCTGATTCCTGCATCCACGCGACCACGCGTGCCCGTGCGTGGCGGCGGCACTTTCCCGGTGCGGCGCATCTACTGCGTGGGCCGCAACTTCGCCGAGCATGCCCGGGAAATGGGCGCCAGCGTGGCGGCGTCGAAGGCCGAGCGAGGGACGCCGGTATTCTTCCTGAAACCCGCCGACGCCATCGTCGTCGACGGCGCCGACGTGCCCTATCCCCCCGGCACCCGCGAGCTGCACCATGAAGTGGAACTGGTCGTCGCCTTGGGCGGGGATGCTCCTGCCGGTCAGCTGGCGATCGAGGATGCGCAGGCGCTGGTATTCGGCTATGGCGTCGGCCTGGACCTGACCCGCCGCGACCTGCAAGCCGCAGCGAAAGCCAAGGGCCTGCCGTGGGATACCGGCAAGGGCTTCGACCATTCCGCGCCGGTCAGCGAGCTGGTGTCCGCCGCGCAGGTCACCGGCCTGGAGTCGCGATCGCTGACCCTGCAGGTCAATGGCGACACCCGCCAGCACGGGAAGCTGGACGACCTGGTCTGGGACGTTCCCGAGATCCTGCACGAGCTGTCGAAACTGTTCGCGCTCAGGGCCGGCGACCTGGTGTTCATGGGCACCCCGGCCGGGGTCGGCCCGCTGCTGGCCGGCGATGCTTTCGTCGCCTCGCTCGATGGCGTGGTGGAGCTGCGCGGCCGCATCACCGCGGCCTGAATTGCGTGACGTTATAGTCGGCGTCATCGGCGGTGGAACCGCCATCAACGGGAGCCTCCCAATGGGCATGGTCAGCGAGTTCAAGGAATTCATTTCGCGCGGCAACGTGGTCGACCTGGCGACTGCCGTGGTGATTGGCGCTGCTTTCGGCAAGATCGTCACCGCACTGGTGGACGGCATCGTCATGCCGCTGATCGGCTTCCTGAGCGGTGGCGTCAGCGTCAGCGACTGGAAATACGTGCTGACCCCGGCGTCGACCGACGCGGCTGGCGCGGCCGTCGCCGAAGTGGCGATCAAGTACGGCTCGTTCATCCAGACCATCATAGATTTCGTGCTGATCGCGTTCGTGATCTTCATGATCCTCAAGGCCTACAACCGCGTACGCAAGCCGGTCGACGAAGCTCCTGCCGCACCCGCGGAGGAAGTGCTGCTATTGCGCGAGATCCGCGATTCGCTGAGGAAGTAACAACGCTACTTCCTTCACGGTATGCCGAAGCCGCGGGCTGCTAAGCTCGCGGCTTCCTTATTTCCGGTCCACGCCATGCATCGCGTTTCGTTGCTGTTTGCCTTGACCCTGGCCACTTCGGCCTTCGCCACCGAACGCGAAACGCATATCCCCGGATCCGCCCTGGCGACGGCGGCGAAACTACGCGAACAGGCCCTGGCCGACGACACCGGCTGGAAGGTGGTGGAGTCGCTGACCACCGAAATCGGTCCCCGCCTGGCCGGCAGCGAAGCCGATGCGCGCGCCGTGGCCTGGGCGCAGGCGAAGTTCCAGGCGCTGGGTTACGACAAGGTGTGGATCGAGCCGGTCACGTTCCCGAAATGGGAGCGTCGCGGTGAGAGCGCCGCGATCCTCGGCGCGCACCCGCAATCGTTGACGATCACCGCATTGGGTGGCAGTCCCGGAGGCACGATCGAGGCCGAGGTGGTGCGTTTCGCCGACCTCGCTGCATTGCAGGCGGCGCCCGCGGGATCGCTGGCCGGCAAGATCGCCTTCGTCGATTACCAGATGAAGGCGGCGCGCGACGGCAGCGACTACAGCAACGGTGGCGCGATCCGCGCAAAGGGTCCTTCCGAAGCCATCCGCAAGGGCGCCATCGCCTTCCTGATGCGCTCGGCTGGCACCGACCACCATCGCGTGGCGCATACCGGCATCACCCGTTTCGACGCGGGACTGACCCCCGTGCCTTCGGCATCGCTGACCATTCCCGACGCCGACCAGCTGGCACGACTGCTGGCGATGGGTCCGGTGCGCGTGCATGTGGCGCTGGATTGCGGCTGGAATGGCACGGCGACTTCGCACAACGTCATCGGCGAGATCAGCGGGCGGGGCAAACCGAAGGAAGTAGTGGTGATCGGCGGGCACCTGGATTCATGGGACCTGGGCACCGGAGCGATCGATGACGGCGCTGGCATAGCCATCACCATGGCCGCCGGACACCTGATCGGGCACCTGGAAAAGGCACCCAAGCGCACCATCCGCGTGATCGCATTCGCCAACGAGGAACAAGGCCTCTACGGCGGCAAGGCCTATGCGGCGAAGCATATCGCAGACCTGACCCGCCACCAGATCGGCGCGGAAAGCGACTTCGGCGCCGGCCGCATCTACGCCTTCAACACCGGCGCACCGGCCCATGCGCGCGCGGCGACGCAACAGATCGCCGAGGCGCTGGCGCCGCTGGGCATCGCCTATGCGCCGGACAAGGGCAGCGCGGGGCCGGACATCAGCCCGTTCGCCGACAAAGGGATGGCCTGGGCCTGGCTGGCGCAGGACGGCAGCGACTACTTCGACCTGCACCACAACGCCGACGACACCCTGGACAAGATCGACCCGCAGGCGCTGGCGCAGAACGTGGCGGCCTACGCCGTGTTTGCCTATCTCGCCGCCGAAGCGGAAGGAGATTTCGGCAGCCAGCCCAAGGACACCCAGGACACCAAGTGATCCTGGCTAACGGCGTGCGCGGAACAGCCACAGGGGTTCGGGCACGCCCTGCGCGGCGTCGCTGACGCGCACGGCTTCCGCTTCGGAGAACCCGGCGTCGCGCACGCACGCCAGCAGGTCCCAACCTAAGTGGTGGAAGCACGGCACCCCATGGCTGACCGGATCGCCGTGGTATTCGGGCTCGCCGAGGTGCTCGACGACGCCATCGATGCCTACGCGCGCGATGGTTTCGCTTCGCGCCGAGCCCAGGTAGAACGGCACCGTCGCCACCAGCACGCCGCCGGGCCTGATCACGCGGGCGAATTCGCGCAACGCCCGCGGATAGTCGGGCACGTGTTCCAGCACATCGAAGGAAACCACCGCGTCCATGCTTGCGCTACGGAACGAAAGCGCGGTGACGTCCTGGTAGCGGGCATGGCTTTTGCAGCCATGCGACCACAGCCACAACGAAAGCCGCAGCCGCTTGCGCCATTCCGGCACGAATTCGCTCCCGGTCAACCGGCGCATCCGTTTGCGCAACGCCAGGAACAGGACCGTGGCCTGCTCGGTAATGTAGACGCGTGCATGGTCCGCATCGGGCAATGCCTGCCGGAGCACGGCGATCGCGGCGCGGTGCCGGCTGATGCAGCCACAGGATTCGCAGCTCAGGAATTCACGGAACGACGCGCCCGGCGGCATGCCGTTTGCTGGGGCCATGAACCGACCCTGGGAAGCGCAGATCGGGCAGTAGCCCGCCAGGCCTGCGTCCGGAATCGTGTCTTTCAGCGCCTTGACAGCTTCGGCTTCCGCCACCAGCCGCTCGCCTTCCTTTGCAGCAAAGACCTCCCATGCTGCCAGGTCGCCGTAGCGCTCTATCCTCATGCCGCCCTTGCGTGGTGGCGATGCCATTCGGCCAGGAACACCGACGTCGCCGCGGACACATTGAGGCTTTCCACCGCGCCGCTGCCGGGAATCGACAGGCGCAGGTCGCAGCTCGCCGCGAGTTCCGCATCCATGCCCTCGCCCTCCGCGCCCATCACATAGACCAGCCGCTGCGGCAATCGCGCCGCGAACAGGTCGCCGCCGCCGCGCACGACCGTGGCGGCAAGCTGGAAGCCCGCGCCGCGCAACTGGGCGATGGCGTTTTCGCGTCCGCCCATGCGCACCATGGGCACGCATTCGGCGCCGCCTTCGGCTACGCGCGCGGCGGCGCCGGAGATAGCCAGGGTCGAATCGCGCGATTGCAGGATCGCGGCGACGCCGAAATGCGCCGATGAGCGCAGGATAGCGCCCAGGTTGTGCGGATTGCCCACGCCGTCCAGCCACAGCGCCAGCACCGGGCCGTCGGGTAGGTGGCTCAACCAGTCGGACAATGCCTGCGGTTCCACCCGCAACACGTCGGCCACCACGCCTTCGTGGTGCGAACTGGCGGCGAGCTTGCCCAGGTCCGCCTCCTCCACCACGCGATAGCCGATGCGGTGCTTCACGCACCACGCCAGCAGCGGCTGCAATTGCGGAATGCGCGATTCCACCAGGTACAGCTTGCGGATCGCCTCAGGGCGCCGGGCGAATACCGCCTGCACGGCGTTGAGGCCGTAGTAGCGCAACTCTTGTTTGGTGCCACCCTCATGCCTGGCGACAGGGCGTTCCTCGCCTGTGGACGCCGTTTGCTGGCGCCTGCCGGTGTTTTCCCGCTTGCGCGCATCGGAGGTGCGGATGGTGGCCCTGTCCCAAGGCGAAGGGGGTTTGTCATTCATCGTCCAGACTCCGGCGCACCTTGGCGAACATGCGCAGATCATGCAGCACTCCGCGCTTGAATACTGCGGCGCGCTGGACGCCCTCCTCCATGAAACCGTTCCTGCGCAGAACCTGCGCAGAACCCATGTTGAAGGCCAGCACGGTCGCGTACAGCCGGTACAGCTGCAGTTCGCGCATCACCCAGGGCGTGAACAGCGCCACGGCGCCGGTCATGGTCCCCTTGCCCCAGTGGGTACGGCCGAGCCAGTAACCGAACTCCGCCGCCTGGCTGCGCTCGCCCTTGCCCGCATGGGCGCCGATCCCGCCGCAAGCCTCGCCGTCGATCTCGATGGCGAATACGGGGTCCTGGAAGTCGATCACCTTGCCCGCGAGGAATTGCTCTCCATCTTCGCGCGTGTAGGGAAACGGGAAGCGGTCGCTGACCCCGCGCGAGACCTGCTCATCGTTGGCGTGGCGGACCAATGCGTCGAGGTCGTCCCTGCGCCACGGACGCAATACGAAACCATCGCCATGGATGCGCTGCTCAGCCATGCCCGCCGACCGCCGGGGTTTCTTCTTCGAGCTTGTGCAGTTCGTGCGCGATCGCTTCCGGCGAGCGCGTGAACGGTGCCAGCAGCGTGTAGAACGCAGGCACCACGAACAGCGACAGGAAGGTGGAGAAGGCCACGCCGAAGATCACCACCACGCCGATGGTCGCCCGGCTCGCCGAACCCGGGCCGCCGGCCAGCACCAGCGGCAGCGCGCCCATGATGGTCGCGACCGAGGTCATCAGGATCGGGCGCAGGCGCACCGCGGCGGATTCGGCGATGGCCTGGACGACGCTGCGGCCGTCGTCGCGCAGCTGGTTGGCGAACTCGACGATGAGGATGCCGTTCTTCGCCGCCAGCCCGATCAGCATGACGATGCCGATCTGGCTGAAGAGATTGAGCGTGCCGCCGGTGATCCACAGGCCGATCAGGGCGCCCAGCACCGCCAGCGGCACGGTCAGCATGATCACGAAGGGGTGGATGAAGCTTTCGAACTGCGCCGCCAGCACCAGGTACACGATCAGCAGGGCCATGACGAAGGTCAGCAGCACCGCGCCACCGGCCTTGAGGTACTCGCGCGATTCGCCCTTCCAGTCGACCTGGGCGTAGTCGGGCAATGCCTCCTGCGCAGCCTGCTGCGCCCAGGCGATCGCATCGCCCAGCGAATAGCCCGGCGCCAGCGACGCGCTCAAGGTGATCGCGCGCAGGCGGTTGAATCGGTTGAGGCTGCCGGGCTCGGCGAGCTCGGACAGGGTGACCAGGTTGGACAGGGGGATGAGTTCGCTTGCGCTGCCGCGCACGTAGGTATTGGCGAGATCGTCGGGCGATGCCCGCTGGACGCGGTCGGCCTGCATCAGCACGTCGTATTCCTCGCCGTTATCGACGAAGGTGGTGACCTGGCGCGAGCCCATCATGGTTTCCAGGGTGCGGCCGATTTCCTGCACCGACACGCCCAGGTCGGCGGCACGGTCGCGGTCGATGTTGACGCGCATCTGCGGGCGGGTTTCCTTGTAGTCGGAATCCACGCCGTACAGGCCCGGATTCTGCTCCATGCGCTGCATCATGGCGTCGCGCCACTGCGACAACTCGTTGTAGTCGGGGCCGCCCAGGACCATGCGGAACGACTGGCCACCGCCGCGGATCAGGCCGGTGCGCTGCGACGGCTGCGCGCGGATGCCCGGCAAACCGGCCAGCGGCCCGCGCACCGATTCCAGCACCTCGGTGGTGCTGACGTCGCGCTTGTCCCAGTCCTGCAGGAACACGATCACCTGGCCGGTATGCATTTCCTCGCTGGCGCCGAAGCCACCCGGCACGCGCGCATTGGCGCGCTGGATCGGCTTGCCTTCGCCAATGCTGCCGGCGAACAGCCTTTCCACCTGCTGCATCTGCTTGACCGTGTAATCGAAGCCGGCGCCTTCCGGCCCCTGGATCGAGACGAAGAACGCGCCGCGGTCTTCCTGCGGCGCCAGTTCGGCCGGCACGCGTGTTGCCAGCAGCGCCGCCAGACCGATGCAGGCGACCATCACGACCACCAGCATTGGCAGCATGCGCCTGGCCGGCATCGCGACAAGCCGCGCCACCCACGCGCCATAACCGCGGCTCAGGCGGCCGAGCTGGCGGTTCATCCACGCATTGAGGCCCTTCTGCTTCGTGTGCGGACGAACCAGCTTGGACGACATCATCGGCGTCAGGGTCAACGCGACGAAGGCGGAAATGGCCACCGCCGCCGCCAGCGCCACCGACAGCTCGCGGAACAAACGGCCGGTATTGCCCTCCATGAAGCCTACCGGCAGGAACACCGCCACCAGCACCGCGGTGGTGGCGATCACCGCGAACGCCACCTGGGCGGTGCCGCGCCGGGCCGCGACCAGCGCCGGCTCGCCCAGGTCGGCGCGGCGCTGGATGTTCTCCAGCACCACGATGGCGTCGTCCACCACCAGGCCGATGCACAGTACCAGCGCCAGCAGCGTCAGCAGGTTGATGGAGAAACCGAAGGCATACAGCGCGGCGAAGGAAGCGATCAGGCAAACCGGCACCGTCACCGCCGGGATCAACGCCGCCCGCAGGCTGCCCAGGAACAGCCAGATCACCGCGAACACCAGCAGCATCGCCTCGAACAAGGTCGCGTACACCCGCTCCACCGAGGCCTCGATGAAGGTGGTGCTGTCATAAGCGACAAAGATTTCGGTGCCCTCTGATAGCGTCGGGCGGATGCGCTCGGCGGCGGCGCGGGCGGCCCGGGCCACATCCAGGGCATTGGCAGTGGAAGTCTTGACGATGCCCAGGCCGATATTCGGCTGGTCATTGCTGCGGAAATACGCGCGCCGCTCCTCGGTGGCCAGTTCCACCTTGGCCACGTCGCCGACCCGGACGACATAGCCGTCGGCGCCCTTGCTCAGCGGCATCTGCGCAAACTGTTCGGCGGTGGTGTAGCCGCGTTCGACGCGCAAGGTGAAATCGCGGGTATTGGATTCGATCCGCCCGGCCGGAAGCTCCACGTTTTCGCGTCGCAGCGCCGCTTCCACATCCCCGGCGGTGATGCCGCGCGCAGCCATCGCGTCGCGATCCAGCCAGACGCGCATGGCGTAGCGCTGGGCGCCGCTGATGCGGACCTGGGCGACGCCATCGAGCGCCGACAACTGGTCGACGATATAGCGATCGGCATAATCGGTCAGCTGCAGCGTGTCCATCCGGGTGGAACGCATGTTCAGCCACAGGATGACGTCCGCATCGGCTTCCACTTTCTGCACTTCCGGCGGGTCCGCCTCCTCGGGCATGCGATCCATCACCCGGCTGACCTTGTCGCGCACGTCGTTGGCCGCGGCCTCGATGTCGCGGGTCAGGGTGAATTCGATGGTGACCTGCGAGCGGCCGTTCCTGCTGCTGGACTCGATGGTCTCGATGCCTTCGATCCCAGCCAGCGCATCCTCCAGGATCTGGGTGACGCGGGTTTCCACCACCGCGGCGGAGGCGCCGGGATAGGTCACTTCCACCGATACCACCGGCGGGTCGATGTTGGGCAGTTCGCGCAGGGTCAGGCGCATGAACGACATCACCCCCAGCACGATCAGCAGCAGGCTCATCACCACGGCCAGCACCGGGCGCTTGATCGACAGGTCGGAAAGCTTCATCGCCCGTACCCGCCGCTACTTCCGTGCCGATTCAGTGGCAGCCGCCGGCGGCGTCCCGGCGTCGACGACCCTGGCCCCCGGGCGCAGGTTGCCGGTTCCGTCGACGACGATGCGCTGGCCGGCCGCCAGTCCGTTGGTGATCTCCACCTGGCCGTCGCGGCGCACGCCCGTGGTGACCTTGGCCTGCTCCACGCTGCCGTCGGCCTTGACCCGGTAGACGAAGGAATCGCGCCCCACCTGCACCACCGCGATCTCCGGGATCACCAGCGCCTGCCGCTGTGGACGGAACAGCCGCACTTCCAGAAGCATGCCCGGGCGCAGGGCGCGATCGGGATTGGGGAAATCGCCGCGCACGGTGACCGCGCGGGTGGCGGCATCGATGCGCGCATCGATGGTGCTGACCGTGCCTTGGAATTCGCGGTCCGGATACGAATTGCTGCGCGCGCTCAGGGCCTGGCCGTTGCCGAGGTTGGCGAGCTGCGCTTCGGGCACCGGGAAATCCACGTATACGCGGGAGATGTCGTCGAGGGTGGCGATGACCGTGGTCGGGGTGATCAGCGCGCCCGGGCTGACCTGGCGGATGCCGAGCACGCCGGCGAACGGCGCGCGCACGCTGCGGTCGCCGATATCCGAACGCATCTGCCGCACGCGGGCCAGCGCGGCGTCGCGCACCGCGCGCTGCGTGTCCAGCGAGGAGCGCGCGATCAGTTGCTGGTCGGCGAGCTCGCTCTGGCGCTTGTACAGCCTGTCGGCTTCCAGGTAGGTCGCCTGCGCTGCGACCAGCGCGGCCTGCTGGGCATCGCCGCGCAGGGTGATCAGTGGCGCACCGGCACGCACTTCGTCGCCGCTCTCGAAGTGCACGTCCTGCACTGCTTCGCTGACCTTGGAGGTAAGCGTCACCGACTCGCGCGCCTTGGCCGTGCCGATCGCCTGCAAGGTGTCGTTCCACGCGGACGGCTGCAGCACCAGAGTGGTGACCGGGATGGGCTTGGCTGCGCCTGCGTTGTCGCGCGGGGTCGCTTCATTCTTGCCGCAGGCCGCCAGCAAGGGAATCAGCAACGCCACGAGTGCAATGCGCGCGCCGGATCGGATCAGCATGGACGGTCCCGGAATCTTGGTTACCCGTGGAGTTTACCGGTCTGGGGTTAACGCTTGTGTGTTGTGCAGGTTGACCGGTTGAAGGCTATTCCAAGGCATGACTAAAGGCCCTTGTGCGGCTACCGATGGCTCGATGCCGTTGCATCCTCAAGCAAGGAAAGCCGTCCCCTATCAGCGAAAGGTCAACCCAAAAGTTTCGTCATCCCGGCGAAAGCCGGGACCCAGCTTGCAGTCGCCGCGAACCATGGGTCCCGGCTTTCGCCGGGACGACGACATCGTTTTCTGTCGACCTCAGGACAGCCCGAGCTTTTCCAGTACCTGCGCGGCCAGCTTCTCCGGACTTTCGCCGCCCGCATCCAGATGCACTTCCGCGTGCTCCGGCACTTCGTAAGGCGAATCGATGCCGGTGAAGTTGGGAATCTGTCCTGCCCTTGCCTTGCGGTACAGGCCCTTGACGTCGCGCTGTTCGGCGACCTGCAGCGGCACGTCGACGTAGATTTCAATGAACTCGCCTTCCTCGAAGCGGGCGCGCGCCATCTGCCGCTCGGCGCGGAACGGGGAGATGAAGCTGACCAGCACGATCAGGCCGGCATCGGCCATCAGGCGCGCGACCTCTGCAACGCGGCGGATGTTCTCCACCCGGTCCTCGTCGGTGAAGCCAAGGTCGCGATTGAGACCGTGGCGCACGTTGTCGCCGTCCAGAAGGAAGGTGTGGTAGCCCAGCGCATGCAGGCGGCGGTCCACCAGGTTGGCGATGGTGGACTTGCCCGCACCCGACAGGCCGGTGAACCACAACACGCGCGGCTGCTGACCCTTGATCTTCGCGCGCGCCGCCTTGTCCACGTCCAGGTGCTGCCAATGCACGTTGCCGGCGCGGCGCAATGCGAAGTCGATCGTGCCGGCGGCAACCGTGTTGTTGCTGTGGCGGTCGATCAGGATGAAGCCACCCAGGGTGCGGTTCTGCGCGTACGCGGCGAACGCAACCGGTTCGTCCAGGCTGAGGTTGACGTAGGCGACCTCGTTCAATTCCAGCCGCTTCGCCGCCAGGTGTTCCTGGGTGTTCACGTCGATGCGGTGCTTGATCTCGCTGACCGTGGCCGACACCGTGCGGGTGCCGATCTTCAGCCAGTACGGCCGGCCCGGCAGCAGCGCCGCATCGTCCATCCACAACAGATGCGCGGCGAACTGGTCGGCCACTTCCGGCGGATCGTCGGCGGCGGCGATCACGTCACCCCGGCTGATGTCGATCTCGTCGGCAAGGGTCACCGTCACCGCTTGTCCTGCGCGCGCGGCTTCGACTTCCTGGTCGGCGATGAATACCTTGGTTATCCGAGAGCGCCGGCCCGAAGGCAATGCGACCACCGCATCACCCGGCTTCGCCGTGCCCGCTGCGATGGTGCCGGCGAAGCCGCGGAAATTCTGGTTCGGCCGACTCACCCATTGCACCGGCAGGCGCAGACCGCCACTGTTGTCCTGGGCGACGACTTCCACCGCTTCCAGGTGTTCGAGCAGGCTCGGCCCGCTGTACCACGGCGTCGCTTCCGAGCGCAGCGACAGGTTGTCGCCGTTGAGCGCCGAGAGCGGGATGGCGGTGACCTGTTCGATGCCGAGTTGCGCGGCGAGCGTGCGATAGCCTTCGACGATTGCGTCAAACACGGCCTGGTCGTAACCGATCAGGTCCATCTTGTTCACCGCCAGCACTACGTGGCGGATGCCCAGCAGCGAGACGATGTAGCTGTGGCGGCGCGTCTGCGTCAGCAAACCCTTGCGCGCATCCACCAGCACCACCGCCAGGTCGGCGGTCGAGGCGCCAGTGGCCATGTTGCGCGTGTACTGCTCGTGGCCCGGGCAGTCGGCGACGATGAACTTGCGCCGTTCGGTGTCGAAGTAGCGGTAGGCCACGTCGATGGTGATGCCCTGCTCCCGTTCGGCCGCCAGCCCGTCGAGCAGCAGCGCGTAATCGATCTCCTCGCCGCGGGTGCCGTGGCGCTTGCTGTCCGCGGCCAATGCGGCCAACTGGTCGTCGAACAGGCGCTTGCTGTCGTACAGCAGCCGCCCGATGAGGGTGCTCTTGCCGTCGTCGACGCTGCCGCAGGTGATGAAGCGCAGCAGCGGTTTGGATTCGTGTTGCTTCAGATAACTGGCGATGTCGTTGCTTCCGGCCATCAGAAATACCCCTCCAGCTTCTTCTTCTCCATCGACGCGGTCGGATCCTGGTCGATCACCCGTCCCTGCCGCTCCGAACTGGTGGTCACCAGCATCTCGGCGATGATCGCCTCCAGGGTATCGGCCTCCGATTCGATCGCCCCGGTCAGCGGGTAGCAGCCCAGCGTGCGGAACCGCACCTTCTTCAGCTGCGGGGTTTCGCCTTCGCGCAGTGGCAGGCGTTCGTCGTCGACCAGGATCAGCGCGCCGTCGCGTTCCACCACCGGCCGTTCCGCGGCGAAGTACAGCGGCACCACCGGGATGTGCTCGCGGTAGATGTACAGCCAGATATCGAGCTCGGTCCAGTTGGACAGCGGGAACACGCGCACGCTCTCGCCCTTGTCGATGCGCGCGTTGTACAGGCTCCAGAGTTCGGGGCGCTGGCGCTTCGGGTCCCAGCGATGCTTGTCGCTGCGGAACGAGAACACCCGCTCCTTGGCCCGCGACTTCTCCTCGTCGCGGCGTGCGCCGCCGATGGCGGCATCGAAGCCGTACAGGTCCAGCGCCTGTTTCAGGCCCTGGGTCTTCATGACGTCGGTGTGCACGGTGGCGCCGTGGCTGACCGGGCCGATGTCGCGGGCGATGCCGTCGGGATTGATGTGCACGCGCAGTTCGGTGCCGGTCTCGGCCACGCGGCGGTCGCGGAAGGCGATCATCTCGCGGAACTTCCAGCGCGTGTCCACGTGCAGCAGCGGGATCGGCGCCGGAGCCGGGGCGAAGGCCTTGAGCAGCAGGTGCAGCAGCACCGAGCTGTCCTTGCCCACCGAGTACAGCATCACCGGATTGCGGAATTCGGCCGCGACTTCCCTGAGGATGTGGATGCTCTCGGCCTCGAGGCGGTCGAGATGGGACAGGCTGGGGGCGAAGGTCATCTAGGAGTTCGTGGAGGGCAAGGGGCGGTGGCGATGCGGCAGATTATCAGCTGCCCCACGCCTTGATCCGGCATTGGCCGGAATGCATGGCCGGACCGCGGTTGCCGAGGAGTATTCCCGTCCCCACGGCCCTTCCAGAAATAAGCGCAGGCGATAAGCCCATAACCAGACGTCCTTTCTGAATCGGGTAACGCCTACCTAACATCGATCGTCCTTCACTAGCATCCGCGAGCCAACGGCATGACCGCTGCAACACCCGCGCTAGCCCCCAGTCCCTTGCCGGAAGAGCGCAAGGCCCTGCTGGCGCGCGTGGTGGAGGGCCTGGACGATGCCTCGCTGTGGTGGCTGTCCGGCTACGCCGCCGGCCTGGCCCAGGGCCACCACGCGCCGCAACTGGCCCTGCTCCAGGGCAACGCGCAGCCCGCCGGCATCGCCCAGGCCAGCCAGCGCCTGACCATCGTCTACGGCAGCCAGACCGGCAATGCCCGCCGCGTGGCCGAGAAACTGGCCGCCGAAGCCGAGGCCGCCGGCTTGAACGTGCGCCTGCTGCGCGCCGACGCCTACCCGCAGCGCGAACTGGCCAGCGAACGCCTGCTCTATGTCGTCATCAGCACCCAGGGCGAAGGCGACCCGCCGGACGATGCCATCGGCCTGGTCGAATTCATCGCCGGCAAGCGCGCACCTAAACTGCCGGAACTGAAGTACGCGGTGCTGGGCCTGGGCGATTCCAGCTACGCCGATTTCTGCGGCATCGGCCGCAAGCTGGATGCGCGACTGGCCGAACTGGGCGCGAGCCGCCTGTTCGCCGCCGGCGAAGCGGACCTGGACATCGACACCGTGGCCTCGCCCTGGCGCGAACAGGCGCTGGGCCAGGCCCGCGAATTGTTCAAGACTACGTCGCCGCCTTCGGCCACGATCACTCCGCTGCGCCCGCATGCACTGCCCGCCTATTCGCACGACAAGCCCTTCGCCGCGGAGCTGCTGCTCAACCAGCGCATCAGCGGGCGCGACTTCAAGGGAGTGGGTTTCCTGAAATATGGCGGCGCCGGCAAGGACGTGCGTCATCTGGAACTGTCGCTGGAAGGTTCCGGCCTGGCCTACGAACCTGGCGATGCGTTAGGCGTATGGCATCGCAACCCCGCGCCGCTGGTCGATGCCGTGCTGCAGGTCCTCGCGCTGGATGGCGATGCACCGGTCACCGAGAAGGATGAATCGCTGCCGCTGCGCGAATGGCTGACGAGCAAGCGCGAACTGACCAGGCTGAGCCGCCCATTCCTCGCCCATCACGCGGCCCAGTCGCGTTCCGAAGCCCTGAACGACCTGCTCGCCCCGGGCCGCAACACCGAACTGGCAGCACTGCTCGGCGACCACCAGTTGATCGACGTGCTGCGCCGCTGGCCCGCGCACTGGGAGGCGCAGGAGCTGGTCACCGCGCTGCGTCCGCTCACCCCGCGCCTGTACTCCATCGCCTCCAGCCGCAAGCGCGTCGGCGAGGAAGTGCACCTCACCGTGGACGTGCTGGATTACGAAGCCTTCGGCGAGAAACACGTCGGCGCCGCGAGCGGCTTCCTCTCGACGCTGACCGAAGGCGGCACTGCGCCGGTCTACGTCGAGGCCAATGAACGCTTCCGCGTCCCCGCCGATGCCTCACGCGACCTCATCATGGTCGGTCCCGGCACCGGCGTGGCCCCGTTCCGCGGTTTCGTCCAGGAACGCGCCGAGACCGGCGCGCGCGGACGTAACTGGCTGCTGTTCGGCGCGCAGCATTTCAACAGCGACTTCCTCTACCAGACCGAATGGCAGGACGCCCTGCGCAAGGGCGAACTGCACAAGCTGGACCTGGCGTTCTCGCGCGACCAGGCGACGAAGATCTACGTGCAGCAGCGGCTGCGCGAACGCGGTCGGGAGGTCTACGACTGGCTGGAAGGGGGCGCGCACTTCTACGTCTGCGGCGCCATCGCCATGGGCAAGGACGTGCATGCGGCCTTGTTGCAGATAGTTTCCGAGCAGGCGGGCGTGGATGCCGAAGGCGCCGCCGATTACCTCACCCGACTGCAGGCGGAGGGCCGCTACAGCCGCGATGTGTATTGATCGTAGGAGCGGCTTCCAGCCGCGAGCCCTTGATTCTAATTCGCTCATAAAAGCTCGCGGCTGGAAGCCGCTCCTACGACAACCCTCCGGCCCAGCCCACACCCCATGACCACCCACTCCGTCGAAGACATCAAATCCGAAAGCAAGCGCCTCCGCGGAAGCCTGCTCGACAGCTTGGCCGACCCGGTCACCGGCGCGCTGCGCGAATCGGACCAGACCCTGATCAAGTACCACGGCAGCTACCAGCAGGACGACCGCGACATCCGCGACGAGCGCCGCCGGCAGAAGCTGGAACCGGCCTACCAGTTCATGATCCGCACCCGCACCCCCGGCGGCGTGGTCACCCCGCAGCAGTGGCTAAAGCTGGATTCCATCGCCACCCGCTACGCCAATCATTCGCTGCGCATCACCACGCGCCAGGCGTTCCAGTTCCACGGCGTGATCAAGCGCGAACTGAAAGCCACCATGCAGGCGATCAACGCGACCCTGATCGACACCCTGGCCGCCTGCGGCGACGTCAACCGCAACGTGATGGTCGCGGCCAACCCACTGGAATCGCGGGCGCACGCCGAAGTACAGGACTGGGCGGCGAAGCTGTCGACGCACTTCCTGCCGAATTCCAGGGCCTATTACGAGATCTGGCTGGATGAGGAACTGGTCGCCGGCAGCGGCGAGGAAGAAGAGCCGATCTACGGCAGCACCTACCTGCCACGCAAGTTCAAGGTCGCCTTCGCGGTGCCGCCGGTCAACGACGTGGACGTGTTCGCCAACGACCTTGGCTTTATCGCCATCGTCGAGGACGGTGCGCTGGCCGGCTTCAACGTCAGCATTGGCGGCGGCATGGGCGCGACCCACGGCGATGCGGAGACCTGGCCGCGCCTGGGCAACGTGATCGGCTTCATCACTCCTGACCAGCTGCTCGACGTGGCCACCGCCGTGGTCACCACCCAGCGCGACCTGGGCAACCGCGAAGTGCGCAAGCGCGCGCGCTTCAAATACACCATCGACGATCGCGGCCTGGACGCCATCGTCGCCGAGATTGAAAGCCGTGCCGGATTCGCTCTCTCGCCGGCACGTGCTTTCCGTTTTGACCACAGCGGCGACCGCTACGGCTGGGTGCAGGGCGAGGATGGCCGCTGGCACCTGACCCTCAACCTGTCCGCCGGACGCCTCGCCGACCGCCCCGGCACGCCCCACCTCACCGGCCTGCGCGAGATCGCCAACGTGCATCGCGGCGAGTTCCGCATGACCGGGAACCAGAACCTCGTGATCGCCGGCGTACCGGAAGGCGAGCGCGCCCGCATCGACGCGCTGGTGCATGCGCATGCGCTGGACAGCGGCCTGCGCAACGGCACGGCGCTGGCGCGCGCGGCCATCGCCTGCGTCGCCCTACCGACCTGCGGCCTGGCCATGGCCGAAGCCGAACGCTACCTGCCCGACTTCACCAACAAGCTCGAACCGCTGCTGGAAAAGCACGGCCTGCGCGGCGCGCCGATCCTGCTGCGCATCTCCGGTTGCCCCAACGGTTGCTCGCGTCCCTACCTCGGCGAGATCGCCCTGGTCGGCAAGGCGCCCGGCCGCTACAACCTGATGCTCGGCGCCGACCATCGCGGCCAGCGCCTCAACACGCTGTATCGCGAAAACATCGCCGAGGACGAAATCCTCGACGCCCTTGATCCGCTGTTCGCGCGCTATGCGGGCGAACGCGAGGCGGGCGAAGGCTTCGGCGATTTCCTGCACCGCAGCGGCCTGGTCGAACTTCCTCCCTACCCCACCCACAAGCAAATCCCGTTGGAACTGCACGCATGAACGCCATCCCCGCCAGCAACGATTCCCAGGACCTGACCGAGCTCAACGCCTGGCTGGAAACGCAAAGCGCCGAACAACGGGTCGCTTGGGCATTGGCCAACGGACAGGAAAACCACGCGCTGTCCTCCAGCTTCGGCGCGCAATCGGCGGTGGCGTTGCACATGCTCACGCGGCAGCAGCCGGACATCCCGGTGATCCTGGTCGATACCGGTTACCTGTTCCCGGAAACCTACCGCTTCGCCGACGAGCTGGTCGAACGCCTTAAATTGAACCTGAAGGTGGTGCGCCCGCTGGTCAGCCGCGCGTGGATGGAAGCGCGCCACGGCCGCCTGTGGGAACAGGGCGTGGTCGGCATCGACCAGTACAACAACCTGCGCAAGGTGGAACCCATGCGCCGCGCACTGGACGAGTTCGGCGTGCGCACCTGGTTCACGGGGTTACGCCGCAGCCAGGCCACCAGCCGCCGCAACACCCCGATCGTGGAACTGCGCAACGGCCGTTACAAGGTCAGCCCGCTGGCCGACTGGACCGACCGCGACGTGTGGGTATACCTGAAGAAGCACGACCTGCCCTATCACCCGCTATGGGACGAAGGCTATGTCTCCATCGGCGATTTCCACACGACTTCACGCTGGGAGCCGGGCATGCGCGAGGAGGACACCCGCTTCCATGGTTTGAAGCGGGAGTGCGGGATCCACGTCGAGGTCTGAGGGGCGCAAGCCACTTTCGGTGGCTAGCGAACCAGCTTCAGTTCCCCGGAGAGCGGTGAAAGCATGTCGTCGGTCGCGGGGCCGATGCCCAGGCATGTTTCCGTGCCTTCGGGAAGGACTGTACGACCCGCATTGCGGACCAGTGAGAGCGGAAGGCCGGCGGACCTGGCCCTGCTCTCGAGTTCCACGAGCGCCTCCGCCGAATCGCATCCGACCACTATCTTCGGCATGCCGGCGGCGAGCCAGGCGCGTTGCGCGTCGGCGTCAGCGGCGAGGAAGGCACCCACCGCTGCGTGGGCGACCTGCGCGGCGAGTTTCCCGCGCGGCAACCGCAGCGCTTCGTTGACCACGATCACCTGCTTCAATAGGACGCTCCCTGGTCGGCGAGTAGGGCGGTTTCGATCTTACTGACCGTACCCGGGAATGTTCTTGCCCAGGACTATGTCGCGACGTACATGCCAGACGCCCTGCGCATTCCGTTGCGGGCGGCTGTCGCCGTATCCGCCGCGGCCACGCCGCATCCGTTGCCGGTGCCCGGCCGTGAGCAAGGGGTCGTCGTCGAAGATGACATCGTCGATGTAGTACGTGCCTTTGCCGGGCTCGATGACATGCATGTGGATGTGCTGCGGATTGTCGCGCGTGGGGTAGGCGCCCGGACGGATCGTATCGAAGCGGTAGTGGCCTTTCGCGTCGGTACGCGCCCAACTACGTAACTTTCCATGGGGAGTCGTACCCGTCGGATAAATCCCGCCAGCGTCGGTTTGATAGGCATACACGATGATGCCGCGTGCAGCCGCGCCATCCGCCTTGCGCACCGTACCTTCGACCAGGAGGGGCTCGCCTTTCTGCCCTACCGGTGAAATCCGCGCGGACGAACTCAACTGCGTGGGCATTTCGATGAAAACCGCCTCGCATCCGTCGCAAGGACCGCCGATCACGGGTTCGCGTGTCGCCGCATCACAACTGACGAGGCAGGCAAGCAACAAGAGAACGCCGGCTGAAACCCTCATATCCGACCTCCGTGGAATGTCCAAGCGTAGCGCAATGCGAACTATGGCTCCTGGAGCCTGGACACCTTGATCGTCGCGCGCTGCGAAGGCAAATCCTGCGTCGAGCCATCGGCGTTGCCGGACTCCAGTCCGACCAGATGGAAGAGATGGCCGCCGTAGCTGGCATCGCGCGGCAGTTCCATGTTCGGCGGCGCCTCCGTGCCGATGGTCACGCGTCCCGCGGGGGAACCGGCCTTGCTGACTTGCAGGGTGAGAGTGGCATGGCCTGCCCAGATGCAGGTGACCTTCGCCGGGCAACGGCTGTCGTTGATTTCCACGAGTTTCACGGTAAGCGAGCCGTTGGCGGTGACGACCTGCTGCCCCCGGGAAAGGACGATCACATGGACACCGGTGGATGGCTTCGATGGCCCGCCTGTAGGTTTGATCGGATCAACCGCGCAACCACACAGGGTGATGGCGAGGACGGCGAGCGTGGTGCGGAGGAATGTGGTCTGGATCATTGCCTTTCCAGCGATGGAGGCGTTAGCCACCCTACCCTACCCGTCCGGAGGACACGATGAAGAGGGTCCGTAGGGTGGGCCCTGGCCCACCATCCGTGATCCACGATCGATCCATGGTGGGCCAAGGCCCACCCTACGGGATCTACGCTGACTACCAGAAGATCACGACGAGAACAAAAGCCACGAGCGCGATGCAGGTGGCAAAGAGGATCGCGATGAAGTTCCTGCCGCTCGCGCAGTCGTCGCAGTAACGGCCTGACATTCCCAGGTCGCCCAGGAGGAAGAGCAGGATGATGCCGTACCAGGCCGGGGCGCTAATTGTGGCAATGCGTTCATTGCATTGGCTGCATGGCTTGCTCATGGCGCATTGGACCTGGATTTGCCCGACTTCATTCGTGCACTGCTTTCCAGCTTTCCGGCAGCCCGACCCAGGGCAGCTTCTTCGAGTGCGTGTGTGACGCGCGCGGCTCGCCAGGAAACTCTTCTCCGAAGCAGCCTCCCGCTATGCCAACGAGATCGGGAAGCGTGGAGGTGTACCAGAATAGCGTCGTGCCGCAGGTGGGGCAGAAGTGGCGCTCCTGATCGTTGTCCTGGCGTTGGTTGTGGAAGGCATAGATGCTCGTCGTTCCGGCCCGCCTCACGACCTGGGCCGGCTTGAAGTAGAAGGAGACTCCGAATGCGCTTCCGGTCCTGCGCTTGCAGTCGGTGCAGTGGCAGACGGCATGGTAGGCGGGCTCGCCGGACAGGGTGATGGAAATGCGTGAGCAGGCGCATCGGGCGGTATTCAACATGGCCATGCATGCTCCCGGAGAACTATGCGGCAATATCAGACGTGCTGGTCGAGGAGGACCGGATTGCCGTCGGGATCGATGGCGATGAGGCTCGCCGGACCCGTCGTGGTTTCGTCGGCTTCGGTCATCAGCTGGATGCCCTGCGCCTTCAGCTGGCGTTGCAGCTCGCGCACGTCGGTGAAGGCGTCGAGCTTGCTGGCGTTGCTGTCCCAGCCCGGATTGAAGGTCAGCATGTTCTTGTCGAACATGCCCTGGAACAGGCCGATTATGGTGTCGCCGTTCTTGAGGATCAGCCAGTTCTGCGAGGCGTTTCCGCCGAACTCCTTGAAGCCGAATGCTTCGTAGAACGCCCTTGAAGCCTGGAGGTCCTTGACCGCCAGGCTGATCGAGAATGCGCCGAGTTTCATATTGGTTCCTTCATGGTGAAACTGCCGAGGATTGAATGCTCCACGCGTGAACTAGTCCGACCCACGAAGCGGGTCCGGCTTGGATGGATTGTCAGGCAACGTGGATACCATGTCCGCCGACCGGTTGTGTCTCTATATGTTCGTCGAAGCCGGCAATCAGCAGCTTTGCTCTTGATATGGCATCTCTGACCGAAGACAGCGACAGCGACGCCTTGTGGCTGGCTTGATCGTCCCAGACTTCGGTGATCCAGATCGCATCTGCATCGCCAGGATCTTGCGCTACCACATAGCTCAGGCACCCCGGCATGCCTGATACGCCGTCGAGCAGGATGGAAACAAGGGCGTCACGTTGCCCAGGCGTAGCTCTCATCCTGCCAATCAATCCGTACATACTGGTTTCTCCATGCGAGGCACAAGCGGGAAAGGCGAGCACCGCGGTGCCTGCACCAACGGCGGTAATGAACTCTCGTCTATTGAAGGACATGGCTGCCGCCTAGGGCCTGATTAAACCGGATCCTGCAGCGGGTTCGGGATCACAGGGTGGGCTCCAGCCCGCCGCATGGTCGCCCGATGGAACAACAATTCACGCGGTGGGCCAGGGCCCACCCCATGGGATCTGACGAGAATCCCCGCCACCTGAATCATTCCGACCCGCGAAGCAGATTCGGCTTGCATGAATTGTCAGGTGCCGACGTCGTTCAAATTCCACTCCTGAACCGGCACGTCGGTGTGCTCCACGATAAGTTCTTCCATGATTTGCTGTTCCGTGGTCAGTTGTGTCTTTGCCTGGGCAATTGGCTCGATGGCGCTATCCGCGTCGCGCCAAGCGACAGTGACGCGCAGATCCCATTGCTCATTGATGGCGTTGAAGTGCGGCCTGGACAAGCGCACCCACAGCACGCGGCCTTCTTTTATCTTGGTACGCAGAAGTGGAAGTCGATTCCTCTCGAACAAGCCTATGAACCGCAGCTCTTTTCCGGGTTTTATCCAGTAAGTCTGTTCGACCACAAACGGAGCACGCGCCACTGAATCCTGTTGTGCAATGGCGTTCAGAGGCACTAATGCGAAAGCAAGTATTAGGGGAGTAAGAAAGCGCACGCGACATTGTCTCCTTGGCGTCTGACGCCTGAATTGAGCCGACCGGCAGCGGGACGGCGACTGGGCGAGGTAGCCACTCTACCCGGGCTACGTCACTTATTGGCCAGCGGGTGGTTGCCAGAGCTCGATCTTGTTTCCTTCGGGGTCAATCACCCAGCCAAATTTCCCCTGTTCAGAACTTTCAGTCTTGTCGACGACGTTGCAACCTTCAGCACGCAGCGCACCAAGCAGGCTGTCCAGGTCTGCAACGCGGAAATTGATCATGAAAGACGCAGAACTCGGCTCCATGTAGCTCGTGTCCTGGGCAAAAGGACTCCAGAGGGTCATGCCCGGCAGGCTGTCAGCGCCTCCCCACTGGAATACGGCCCCACCCCAGCCGGTTACATCCAAACCAAGATGGTCGCGGTACCAGGCGCAAAGCGCCTTGGGATCTGCTGATTTGAAGAAGATCCCGCCAATACCGGTGACACGTTTCATGGCTTTCTCCGAAGGGTGGCTGGCAGCTTTTCCGCGATCAAACGCCGCGTCTCAGGACTCATCTGGCTCCCCAGGAAACTGGACGGCCCCATGCGGCAGGATGATGCCCGGGAGCATGCGAGACGTCCAAATGTGGGTGGCCTGACGAAGGTCAACCGGCTTATCCAACGAGCCGCCCTTGATACTCAAGGTGTCGGTAGAGCCGCGACGCTGGTGCCAAAGTCTTGAGCCACACTCCGGGCAGAACGCACAGTCAAGAGTGTTTCCCGTGTCGGTGGGGCGGGACCAGAACTTTGGCTCTCCTTGCATGACATGCAGTGCGGTCTGCGGCACGATGAAGGAGATACCGAAAGCCGACGCGGACTGCCTGCGACACTCCGCGCAATGGCACACATACAACTCCAGTGGACCATGTGACAGCTCGTAGCGGATTGCGCCGCACTGGCACCCGCC